>NZ_JBEXCS010000063.1:0-56196 GCF_040605395.1 Streptomyces sp. NPDC005648
TCGTCCGCCGCCCCAGCCTCCGCCCGCCGGTCCGAGCCTCCGCCCGCCGGTCCGAGCCTCCGCCCGCCGGTCCGAGCCTCCGCCCGCCGGCCCCAGCCTCCGGTCGGCGGGTCGCCGTCCGCTAGATCAGCCCCGCCTCCGTCAGCAGGTACGCCGTCATCGGGTCGTAGTACCGGGGGCTGACCACATGGTCGTCGAGCGGGACCGTCACCTGTACGGTCCCCTCGGCCTCGGCGAGGAACAGTGCCGGGTCGTTGGAGTCGGCGTATCCCACCGAGTCGACCCCGTGCTGTCCCGCGTAGCCGGCCCATCCGTGGTCGGCGACCACCAGGTCCGGCAGGGGACGGCCCTCGCGCTCCAGTCCGGTCAGGATGGCCTTCATCGGGTCTCCGGAGTGGGTGTGCCACAGGGAGGCGCCGTGCTCCAGGACGGCCACGTCCGCGAACTGCATGACATAGCCCTCCTCCGTCTGCAGCCCCTCCGGGATCACCACGATCTCGCAGCCGGCGGCCCGCAGCGCGACGGCCGTGGAGTGGTGCACCTCCAGCAGGCCGCCCGGGTGACCGGTCGCGAACAGCACTCGCTGCTGCCCCTCGGCGGCCTTGCGCAGCCGCCCGGCGAGCCGGTCCAGGGCGGCGACGGTCAGCTCCGGGTCGATGGTGTCCTGGCCGTAGCGGTACTCGGGATCGTCGTTGACACCCACCCGCTCCGCCATCACCGCGAGGACGTCCTGCTCGTCGCTCCAGCGGTCGCCGAGCTCCAGGCCGAGCCAGTAGTGGCGGTTGCCGTTCGCGAGCTGGCGGTAGTGCGAGAGGTTGTTCTCCCGCGGGGTGGCGACCTCGCCCGCGATGCGGGTCCGCACAAGGTGGTCGACGAGCTCGGTGCGGCTGGGAGTCCCGGGTATCGGCATGCGTCCCATTGTGAGGCAGACGACTGTGCGAATCCCTGGCGTCGCGCGCGCTGGGACGTGGGTCACGTACTCAGGTCCGTTGAGCAGCCGTACCCATTGCCGGGCGGCCGTCGCGTAATTCCCGGCGCGGCCGGTCGTCCGTGCCGGAAGATGCCGGATGTGGCAGACACGGAATCCAGCGAGGAACAGACGCCGGACGGGCTGCTGGGCTGGTGCCTGGTGGCCAACGTGGCGCGGGAGACCGCGCGCGGCGAGGGCGGTCTCGACATCCAGCGCGGTACGAAGCACTTCCCGGTGGGCGCCCTGCTGTGGATCCCGCCCATGCGCTGGGACCCCGGCTGGGGCCGCTGGCACGCGGTCGGGCGGCACAGGGGCAACGGGCGCCGGTACGTCAACATGGTCGTGCGCGCGGACGACCTGGAGAACTTCCGGGTCAAGGGGATCTACAGCGAGGCCCTCGTCCGCAGCCTGAACGGCCACGACCACGACCCGACCGCCCCGCGGACCCTGCGGAACCCGTGGACGCGCGAGCGGGCCCAGAGCTGGGCGGACGCCCGCAACGACCTCCGGGAGGGCATCGTCGTCGACGGCCGGCGTGTCCCGCGGGTCCACGTCCCGAACCCTCCGCCGGCCGAGCTCCAGGTGGGCGGCGAGATCCTGCACCTCGCCCACTACGGCCCCAGGGGACCCCACTACAGCCGTATGCCCCCGCCCGTGGAATGGGTCCCCGGGACCTGAGCGCGCCGCTATCGCCGCCGCAGCGCGAACCACAGCTCCATGCGTACGTCCGGGTCGTCGAGGTCGGTCTCCAGCAGCGCCGCGCACCGGGCGATCCGCTGCCGCACGGTGTTGCGGTGGACCGACAGGGCGACGGCCGTCCGGTCCCAACTGCCGTGCAGGGAGAGCCAGGTGCGCAGGGTCTCGGTGAGGGCCGGGGCGTCGGCGATCGGCGCGAGGACGGCACGGGCATGAGCCTCGGCCTCCTGCGTCGGCACCAGCTCCGCGAGCCCGCCCCGCTCCCCGTGCCGCACGAGCGCGACCCGCGTGGCCCGGGCCCGGGCCAGGGCGCGCGCGGCCTGGGTGTCCGCGGAGGACCAGGCGTCCGGCGACACCGGAGCACTCACCCCCAGCGTCCACCCCGCCTGCGGCCCCGGCTCACGACCGGCGGGCACCAGCACACGCACGACGTCCCCACCCAGATCGACCAGCGACGACCCCAGAACACCACCGAGCGCGAAACCGGCGACGGGGTCGACGACGGAGACGGAGGCCGACGCCGACCGACCGGCTCGCGCGGGTGAGGTGACCGGTGCGCCGGGGACGGAACGCGACTCGGCCGTCCCAGGACCCGCCCCGGTTCCGCCACCGTCCTCCTCGGTGCCCGCGCCCTCCGGGCCGTCCGGTCGCGCGTGTACCACCAGCCAGTGGTCGTCGTCGGCTCGTCCGGGCTCGGTGAGCAGGGCGGCCACCTCCACGGGTGCCGCGCCCAGCAGCAGGCGTACGAGCGCCGAGGATCTTGCCGCTCCCGTGCGGCTCTGGTGTTCGGCGGTGAGGAGGGAGAGGAGGACCGCGGCGACGGAGGCGATCGTGTGGTCGCCGGGTTCGCGGTGCGGGGAGGCGACGGCGAGGGTGAAGCCGCGGCCGGTGCCGAGGGCGTAGGCGGCGAGGTGGGTGCCGGCGGTGGTGTCCGTGGCGGAGGTGGGGGTGCCCGGGCCGGAGGGGCGCACGACCTCCGCGAGTTCGGACAGGGCCGAGCGGACACCGGGGGCCACAGGCTGTCCCGCGCCGGCGATCTCCGCGCCCTCCGGCCCGTACAGCGCGGCCCAGCCGCCCACCCGCTGCGCCAGCCGGCGCAGCACCGAGGGCACCGGATCCGGTCGTGAGGCCGCCGCCGCGAGGCTCTGCTGCGCCTCCGTCACCCGGCGCAGTTCCGCCATCCTGGCCTGCGCCATCAGCTGCCACAGCGCACGCGCCACGGCCGTGAAAGGGGTCTTCGGCGGCACCTCGACCAGCGGGAGCTCGTACGCGTCGCAGGCCGCCACCAGGGCCCGCGGGACCGTGTCGTGCACCGGCGCGAGACCGAAGCCGAGGGCCACCCCGCCCGCCGCCACGACCCGGGACACGTAGTCGTCGAAGTACGTCCCCGAACCGGCCGCCTCCGGGATGTGCACCCCCGCCGTCATCAGCAGCTCGCCGCCCTGCAGATACGGATACGGGTCGGACATCTCGGAGGCGTGCGCCCAGTGGACGACGAGACCGGGGTCGACCGGCCCGGCGATCTGCCGCAGGCCCAGGTCCTCACGGGCCAGGAGAGCCGCGAGGGGCACGGGAGGGGTGGGGGGAACCGCGGGGTCCGGCATGGTGTGCGTTCCCTCCATCACGTACGGCCCAAGTGGATGAAACGTACACTTCGCAGTCGCTTTCCGGCCACCTAGTGTCGGTGTCCGTCACCCGCCGGCGACTGTCGAGTGTCCCCGTGAAGTCCAGTGAAGGAGGCCTTCCATGGCCGTCGACTACACAGTGATCGTCGTCTATCTGGCCGGCATGCTCGCCATGGGCTGGTGGGGCATGCGCCGCGCCCGGTCGAAGAGCGACTTCCTGGTGGCCGGGCGCCGCCTCGGCCCCGTGATGTACTCCGGCACCATGGCCGCGATCGTCCTCGGCGGCGCGTCCACCATCGGCGGTGTCGGCCTGGGCTACCAGTACGGCCTCTCCGGCGCCTGGATGGTCTTCACCATCGGCCTGGGCCTGCTCGCCCTGTCCGTCTTCTTCTCCGCCCGTATCGCCCGCCTCAAGGTCTACACCGTCTCCGAGATGCTGGATCTGCGCTACGGCGGCCGGGCGGGAGTCATCTCGGGCGTCGTCATGTGGGCGTACACCCTCATGCTCGCGGTCACCTCGACCATCGCCTACGCCACCATCTTCGACGTCCTCTTCGACCTGAACCGGACCGTCGCGATCGTCCTCGGCGGCTCGATCGTCGTGGCGTACTCGACGCTCGGCGGCATGTGGTCGATCACCCTCACGGACATGGTGCAGTTCGTCGTCAAGACGATCGGTGTGCTGCTTCTGCTCCTGCCGATCGCCGTGGTGAAGGCGGGCGGCTTCTCCGAGATGAAGGCGAAGCTGCCGACCGGGTACTTCGACCCGCTGGCCGGGGCCGTGGGCCGGGCTGCGGGGGATCAGCCGGCCTTCTCGGAGACCTCCCGAAGGAGGGGGCGCAGGGAGTCGGCGGACGCCGCGAGGATCTCCTGGACCTGGTCGAGCTGTTCCCCGGTGAGGGAGCGGCCCCGGGCGGAGTCCTGGACCTGCTCGGCGAAGCGCTCCAGCATCCGCTTCAGCAGCCGCCCGGTCTCCTTGGCGTCCTTGTCCTTCGACCCGCCGCCCAGGTAACCGGTGCTCCGGCGCACGGACTTACGGATCCGCTCGTCGATGTCGGCCTGCACCGCGGCCTCCAGACCCTCGCCGGTCCACTGTTCCAGGGCCGCCGTGGTGAGCTCCTCCTTGAGCTGCGCCTTGATGTCCTTGGCCTGTTCTTTCGCCTGCTTGCGCATGAGGGGTACCTGCTCCTTCAGTTCGGTACGGATCTGACGGCCGAGAGTGGGACGTTTTCCGGCGGCCACGGGGGTGAGGTGCTCGGACAGCGCGGCGACGGTCGGGTGCTGGAACAGCGTGCGGATCGTGGTCTGAAGACCCAGCGTCCGGCGCATCCGGCCGAGGATGCGGGTGGCCTTGAGCGAGTTGCAGCCCAGGGCGAAGAGGTTGTCGTCGATGCCGACCTCGGCGACGCCGAGGACTTCCGCGATCACGTCGCAGACGGCCCGCTCCTGCTCGGTACGCGCCCCGCGGCGGCCGTCGTGGGACGGATCGGCGGCCGGCTCGGGCAGCGCGTCCCGGTCGATGGTGCCGTCCGCCGCGAGGGGCAGCTCGTCGAGCGCGGTGAACACGGCGGGGGCCAGATGGTCCGGCAGGTGCCGTGCCAGGAACTCGCCCAGCTCGGCGGGCCGTAGATCGCCGCCGCGCGCCGGCACGACGTAGGCGGCCAGTGAGGCCTCGCCGTCGGCCTCGCGCACGAGGGCCGTCGCCTGTGAGACGTCCGGGTGGGCCGCCAGCACGGCGGCGACCTCACCGGGAGCCACCCGGCGCCCTCGCACCCGCGGCAGGCGGGATTCCGGGTCGACGTACTCCAGTGTTCCGTCGGCGCACCAGCGCACCAGGTCCCCGGTGCGGTACAGCCGGCCGCCGAACGGGCCGCAGGGGTCAGCCACGAACCGCTCGGCCGTCAGGCCGGCCCGGCCGTGGTAGCCGCGCGCCACCTCGCCGGCGACGTACAACTCGCCCGTGACGCCGGTCGGTACGGGCCGCAGGGCGGAGTCCAGCACGCGGACCCGTACGCCCCCGAGCGGGGAGCCGAGCGGCCGCCGTGCACAGGTCGCGTCCGTCTCCCGCGGTGCGGTGAACGCGGTGGCGTGCACCGCCTCGGCCGGGCCGTGGGTGCCGACCACCCGCACGCCCGGTATCGCCTCGCGCAGCCGTCGTACGACCGAGCCGGGCAGTGTGTCCCCGGTGAGGACGACGCTGCCGACGTAGATCACGCCCGGGGAGCGGTCCAGCACCCGGCCGAGGAACGGGGCGACGGAGCTGATCACGTCACCGGTCCAGCCCCAGTCCCGTCCCAGGGAGCCGAGGTCGGTCGGGATCCTGACCGACGCGCCGGAGCACAGCCCGCCCAGGATCTCCAGGACCATCGCGTCGTCGTGCGGTGACGCCGCGAGCAGTCGCGTCCCGTCGGACAACTCCGCCTCGGCCGCGAAGCGCAGCGCCGCGTGGGCCAGCGCGTGGTGGCCGAGGGCCACGAGCGGGCCGTCGTCGCGCGCCGGACGGCGCAGCCAGGCGAGGTCGCGCGGGTCCAGGGGCCCGGCACGGTCCTCGTCGGTCGGGTCGGCCTCGTCCGCCGGCGCCGCGGGTCCGGTGCCGAGTGTGTCGACGTCGGCCCGCGTGACGACCTCGGCCGTCTCGGCGGGGACGGGCCCGCCCGGCTCGGCCAGGACGAACGCGGCGCCGGACTTCAGGGTCCCCAGCAGCGCGACCGCCAGCTGGACCGAGCGCGGCACGGCGAGGCCGACCACGGTCTCGGGGCCGACGCCCCGCCGGATGAGCCGGTGCGCGACGCGGTTGGCCCAGGTGTTGAGCTCCCGGTAGGTCAGGGGCACCCCGTTCGCGCACACCGCCTCCGCGTCCGGTGTCGCGGCGGCCTGCCGTTCGACCAGCACCGACAGGGCGGCGGCGGTCCGGCCGAGAGCGGTCCGCTCGCGCTCGGGCGCGATCAGCACGTCGACCGTGCCGACGGTCCGACCGGGGTCGTCCGTCAGCTGGCGCAGCACGGCGTGCAGTCGGGCGGCGATGGTCCGCACGGCGTCGGCGGTGAGGACGTTGCGGTGGTACTGCAGGGTCAGGGACAACTCGCCGTCGGTGTGGACGATCAGTGCCAGCGGGTAGTTGGCGGCGCCCTCGGCGTGCGTCCCGGTGACCTCGATGCCCGCCGCGGCGCCGGCGTCGGCGAGGCCGGCGCGGTCGGACGGGTACGACTGGAACGCCACCAGTGTGTCGAACAGGGCGTCCACGCCCAGATCCTGGTGGATCTCGGCGAGCCCGTAGTGGTGGTGGTCCAGCAGCTCGAACTGCCGTTCCTGCAGGCGGATCAGCAGGTCGGCGATTCCTTCGCCGGGCGTGAGGCGGACCCGTACCGGGAGGGTGTTGATGAACAGCCCCACCATCGACTCCACGCCGGGCAGGGTCGCCGGGCGGCCGGAGACGGTCGCGCCGAACACCACGTCCGTGCGTCCGGTGAGCGCGCCGAGCAGCACCGCCCAGGCCCCCTGCACCAGCGTGTTGACCGTGACGCCCAGCTCCGCCGCGCGCCGCAGCAGCCGGCGTGTCTCGTCGTCGGACAGGCTGACGTGTTCCTCGGCGGCGCCCAGGACCTCGCCGCGAGGAGCGCGCGGCGCGAGGAGTGTCGGCTCGTCGACACCGGCGAGCTCCTCCTTCCAAGCCCGCGCCGCCCCCTCGCGGTCCTGCCGTGACAGCCAGGACAGGAAGTCGCGGAAGTCGCGGACCGCGGGCAGTGAGGTGGCGTCGCCCCCGGAGGCGTACAGGCGCAGCAGGTCCTGCAGCAGGATCGGCTCGGACCAGCCGTCGAGCAGCACATGATGGGTGGTCAGGACCAGCTCGTGGTGGCCCGGTCCGCACCGCAGCAGGGTCAGGCGCAGCAGGGGCGGACGGGCGAGGTCGAAGTGCGTGGCGTAGTCCTCGGCGAGGAACCGCCGGCGCGCCTCCTCGCGCCCGGTCTCGGAGAGCGTGCTCAAGTCCATCTCCCGCCAGGGCAGTTCGACGTCGTCGACGACGAGCTGCAGCAGGTTGTCGTCGCCGTCCTCGACGAAGGCCACGCGCAGGTTGGCGTACCGGTCGAGCAGGGCCTGCCCGGCCGCTCGCATCCGGGCGGCGTCGACCTCGCCGGCCAGGCGGATCACGGTCTGCATCTGGTAGGCGTCGTACCCGTCGGCGCTGAGCGTCGACTCGAAGAGGATGCCGGACTGCAGGGAGGTCAGCGGCCACACGTCCGAGAGCGTCGGGTAGCGCTCCCGGAACTCCCCGAACCGTGCGGAGCCGGCGTCGGTCAGCGGAGCGGAGGCGGCGGTGTCCGCGGTGTGCTCCCGGTCTGTCGCGACCAGGGCGAGTGCGGCCACGGTGCGGCACTGCAGGATCTGCCGCGGAGTCACCTCCAGACCGCGGGCGCGGGCCCGGGTGGCGACCTTGATCGCCTTGGTGCTGTCGCCGCCCTCGCGCAGGAAGTCGTCGTCGACACCGGTCCGATGCACACCGAGCACCTCGGCGAAGGCGCCGGCCAGGATCTCCTCCCGCGGCGAGGACGGTGCCCGGTAGGGGGCGGAGGCGAAGACAGGCTCCGGCAGGTGCAGACGGTCCAGCTTGCCGTTCGGGGTGAGCGGCAGCCGGTCGAGGAACACCACGGCGGCGGGCACCATGTACGCGGGCAGCCGGTCGGCCGCGAGGGCCAGCAGGGGATCGGTGCCGACGGCGTTCTCGGCCACCACATAGGCGATCAGACGGTCGGAGCGGGCGACGACCACGCACTGCCGTACGTCCGGGTGGGAGCGCAACACGGCCTCGATCTCGCCGAGTTCGACCCGCAGGCCGTGGATCTTGACCTGGAAGTCCTTGCGGCCGATCAGCTCGATCATGCCGTCGGGGCCGAACCGTGCGACGTCGCCCGTGCGGTACAGGCGCTCGTCCGTCACCACACCCTCGTAACTCCAGTCGAGGAACCGCTCGGCGGTGCGCTGCGGCTGGTCCAGATAGCCGCGGGCCAGACCCGTGCCCGCCAGGTACAGCTCGCCCGGCACTCCCTGCGGCACCGGCTGCAGGGCGTCGTCGAGGATGTACGTGCGCTGGTTCGCCATGGGGCGGCCGTACGGGATGCTGGTCCACTCCGGGTCGGTCTTCTCCACCTCGTACAGGGTCGAGTGGATGGAGGACTCGGTGGCCCCGCCCATCACGACGAACCGCAGTCCGGGCGCGAGGGCCTGGATCCGGTCGGGCAGTGTGACCGGGACCCAGTCGCCGCCGAGCAGCGCCAGGCGCAGCCGCGGCAGTGGCTCGGCGCCGGTCTGCTCCAGGTGGTCGGCGAGCAGGTTCAGCAGCGCCGGTGCCGAGTTCCACACGGTGACGTCCTCGGCGACCAGGAGGCGGGCCCAGTGCTCGGGGTCCTTCGCGCGTGCGGCGTCGGGCACGACCACGGTGCCGCCGGCGATGGTCAGGCCCAGGAACTCGTACACCGACATGTCGAAGCTGGGCGAGGACAGCGCGAGCACCGAGTCGCCCGGGCCCACGCCGTAGCGGGTGTTGAGGTCGGCGATGTTGTTCAGGACGCCCCGGTGGCGCAGCGCGATCGGCTTGGGCGCACCCGTCGAACCCGAGGTGTGGATGATGTAGCAGAGGTGGTCGGGGGTGGCGACGCGGCCCGGGTTGTGGGCGGGCCGCCGGTCCAGGGCGTCGGCGTCCTGGTCGAGCAGGACCAGCGGCGGGCCCTGTTCGCCGCTCGCGGGCAGGTTTCCGGCCAGCTCCGTGCGGCTGATCATGACGGTGCAGGACGTGCCCGCCACCATGGCCGCGATGCGCTGCGCCGGGTAGTCCGGGTCGAGCGGCACATAGGCGCCGCCCGCCTTGAGCACGGCCAGTTCCGCGATCAGCAGCTGCGCCGAGCGGTCCAGGCACAGGCCGACCCGCGCGTCCGGGCCCACGCCCAGGGAGCGCAGATGGTGGGCGAGGCGGTTGGCCGCCGCATTGACCTGGCTGTACGTCAGTTTCGTGGCCCCCTGGACGACGGCGACCGCGTCGGGCTCGGCGTCCGTACGGGACTCGAAGGCCTCGTGCAGGCAGCCCTGGGCCGGCAGCTCCGTCTCGGTGCGGTTCCACTCCACGAGGGTGCGGTGCAGCTCCTCGTCGGTGAGCAGCCGCAGCCGGCCCACGGTGTGTTCGGGGTGGCGCAGTCCGTCCACCAGAAGCGTGCGGTAGTGGCCGAGCAGCCGCAGTGCGGTGGAGCGCTCGAACAGCTCGGCGTCGTAGTGGAGTTCCGCCTTCCGGTCGTGTACGACCAGGTGGAGCTCGAAGGGGGCGCCCTCCAGGGCCGGGGCCGCCCCGGCCGTGAAGCCGGTGGGGCGCTCTCCGGTCGCAGCCGCGGTGGTGCCGTGCGCGGCCAGGTCCCGCAGCGTCGACTCGCCGGTGACCTGGAAGCGGAGCTCGGCGCCCGTGGTGGCGAGGGCGATCCGGTCCTGGCCGGTGTAGCGGTGGAGCACCGCCGCGAAGGCGGCGGCCAGGACGGGTTCCCGCACCGACCGGGAGTCGAGGTCGGTGCTCTCCACGGCCGAGCACCGGGGGGCCGTGCTGGGGCGGCGCGGCCGGTCCGTCGGCACGAGCGCCGGGGGCCAGGGCGGAGTGCCCGGCGTGTGCCGGGTCTCGGAGACAGGGCGGTGGTCGGTCATGTTCCGACTCCGATCAGGGAAACCGGGACACGGCCGGCGGTGTCGGTGGGCAGGGGATGACGGGAGCACAGCCACTGGACCTCGGCACGGACCTGGGCGACCAGCGCCGGGTCGATCCGGTACTCGGTGTCCGACTGCGCGGTGGTCCCGGCGAGGACGGTGTGCAGCAGCTGGGCGCAGACGCGCATCTGAGCGGGGTCCATCCCGCGCTGCGCCAGGATGTTGGTGCCCAGCCGCAGACCGCTGGTGACCAGGGGCGGCTTGGTGTCGCCGGGGATGCGGTTGCGGTTGGCGAGGATGCCGCACTCCTCGAGGGCGCGCTCGGCGACCACACCGCTCAGGCCGAAGTCCGTGACGTCGATGAGGACCATGTGGTTGTCGGTGCCGCCGGTCAGGATCCGGTGGCCGAGGACGGAGAGCTCCTGGGCCAGGGCACGGGCGTTGTGCACGATCAGCCGCGCCGTCTCCTGGAAGGCGGGCTCGGCGGCCGCGGCGAAGGCGCGGGCCTTGGCGGCGATGGACGCCGGGCTGGGCGTGCCCTGCGACTGCGGGAAGACCGCGCGCTGCATGAGCCGGTCCAGCGGGGTGCGGCCGTCGGGACCGGGCGTCTTGTACTCGCGCCCGCTGAGGATCAGTCCGCCGCGGGGACCGCCCAGTTGCTTGTACGTGCTGGTGGTCGTGATGTGTGCGACATCCACGGGGCTGGGGTGCCGGCCCGCGGCCACCAGGCCGGCGATGTGCGAGATGTCCGCGAGCAGATAGGCCCCGGCGATGTCGGCGATGGCCCGGAACCGGGCGAAGTCGATCAGCCGGGGGTAGGCGCTGGCTCCCGCGATCAGTACCCGCGGCCGGTGCTCCAGGACCAGATCCGTCAGTCGCGCGTAGTCGATGCGGCCGCTCTCGTCGAGGCCGTAGGAGACCGCGTGGTAGTGGCGCCCGGTCACCGAGGCGGGAGAGCCGTGGGTGAGGTGGCCGCCGGCGTCCAGGTCGAGGCCGAGCAGGGTGTCACCCGGGCGCATCAGCGCCGCGAGGACCGCGAGGTTGGCCGAGGAGCAGGAGTGCGGCTGCACATTGGCGTACCGGGCGCCGAACAGGCGCTTGGCCCGTTCCACCGCCAGGTTCTCGACCGCGTCGAACTGCTGGGACCCCGGATGGTACCGGGCGCCCGGATAGCCCTCGGCGGTCACGTTGGAGAGTGCGGATCCGCCGACGGCGAGGACGGACGGATCCGCGATGCTCGCCGACGCGATCATGGCGAGCGTCGAGTTCTGCTGGGTGACCTCGGCGTCGAGGAGCCCGGCGAGCTCGGGATCCGTGTGGTGCAGGGAGACCATGCCGGCCCGGAGCAGCTCTGCCTGCTCGCCGGTCCGGGAGAGGCCGCCCCGCAGCGTCGTGGGTGCCTGGGCAGCAACGGACTGCCGTGTCATCGCATTACCTCATCTCGTGCTCATGCCTCGGAGAATGGGAGTGCACGGTGCTTCAGGTCTGTGGGGGGCGGGAGCGATCCGGAAGCCGGGGGAAGGGGAGTGCCCTCGCGAGGGGCTTCAGTGGGTGCGGTCCTTGTTGAAGTGCTTCAGGGACCAGGTGAAGCCGAGGACGGTGACGCCGGCGCACCAGGCGGCGGCGATGTACCCGCTGTCGCCGATCGCGGTGCCGAACAGCAGACCGCGGAGGGTCTCGATCACCGGCGTGAAGGGCTGGTACTCGGCGAAGTACCGCAGACCGGTCGGCATGGTGTCGGTGGGGACGATGCCGGAGCCCACGAAGGGGAGCAGGATCAGGGGAAACGGGGCGTTGGAGGCGGCGTCGAGGGTCTTGGAGGCCAGGCCGACGCCGACGCCGAGCCAGGTCAGGGCGAAGCTGAGGGCGGTGAGCAGCCCGAGGGCGGCGAGCCATTCGAGCGCGGTGGCGTTCGCACGGAAGCCCATGAGGAAGCCGACGGCGAGGACGGCGGCCATGGAGGCCAGGGTCTGGGCGACGCTGGAGCCGGCGCGGGCGATGAGGATGGCCGGACGGAAGATGGCCATCGTCTTGAACCGGGCGATGATGCCCTCGGTCATGTCGATGCTGGTGGAGACGGCGGTGCCGATCATGCCGGTGGCGGCGGTCATGACGATCAGCCCGGGCAGGACGTAGTCGACGTAGTCGTCGTTGCCGCTCGGCAGGGCGGCGACGCCCTTGCCCAGCACGTTGCCGAACACCTCGACGAACAGCAGCAGGAACAGCACGGGGATGCCGATGACGGAGAGCGTGGTGGTCGGGTAGCGCAGCTGGTTCCTGAGGTTGCGCCGCAGCAGGGTGACGGAGTCGGTGACCGCGTAGCCGACGGTGCTCATGCCAGGACCTTCTTCCGGTCGGCGGGGAGGGGCCCGGCGGAGGTCGTGTCCCGGCCGGTGAGGGCGAGGAAGACGTCGTCCAGATCGGGCGTCCTCAGGGCCAGCTCGTCCACGGTGGCCACGTCCAGGCGGTCCAGGACGAGCTGTACGGAGGCGGCGCTGCCGTCGTTGGGCACGCGCAGGGTGAGGGCGTCGTCGTCACGGGTGAGCGGGAGGCCGGCCAGCGCGCGCTCGGCGGCGGCCAGGGTGTGCTCGGTGGTGAACCGCAGGTCGATGCTGCTGCCGGGGACGCGCCGCTTGAGCTCCTCGGGGGTGCCCTGGGCGACCAGGCGGCCGCCGTCGAGGACGGCGATCCGGTCGGCGAGCTGGTCGGCCTCCTCCAGGTACTGCGTGGTCAGGAGGATGGTGACGCCGTCGGCGACCAGGTCCCGGATCAGGTCCCACATGGCGCGGCGCACCCGGGGGTCCAGGCCGGTGGTGGGCTCGTCCAGGAAGATCACCCGGGGGGCGCCGACCAGGGTCATCGCCAGATCCAGGCGTCGCTTCATACCGCCCGAGAAGGTGACCACCGGCTTCCGGCCGGCCCCGGCCAGGTCGAACTGTTCCAGCAGCCGCTCGCACCGCTCCCGCGCGACCTTGCGGTCCAGGTGCCACAGGCGGCCCATCAGCGCCAGGTTCTCGGCCGCGTTCAGGAACGGGTCGACCGCCGAGAACTGCCCGGTCACCCCGATGCTCGCCCGCACCCCGTCGGGATCCGCGGCCAGGTCGTGCCCCAGGACCGTCACCTCTCCGGAATCCGCCTGGGTCAGGGTGGACAGGATCTTCACCGTGGTGGTCTTGCCCGCCCCGTTGGGACCGAGCAGCGAGAACACCGAACCCTCGGGGATGAACAGATCCACCCCGTCGAGCACTTGATGCTCCCCGTACGCCTTGCGCAGTCCCCTGGCCGTGATGGCCGCGCCCGTCCTGGGGCCCTGGGACGTCCTGGCCCGGCCAGCCGTCATAACTTCCTCCTGGAAATGAGGGTCTTCTGTCAGCTCGTATTGCGAAGGGAAGTCGTGACCGGCCGCCTGGGCGGCGGAGTTCCTGTTCGCGAAATGCGGCGCACTGCCTTGCGCAGCGCTATCGAAAGGTATTTGGCGGTGACCCGGGAGAATTCACGGACCGCCAGGTCCAGATGAACGGGAATCATGGCAACTGCTCCATCAGGTCGGCGGTCGCGCGGTGGCGGCCGCATGCGCTTTCACGGAAGGACCGTCGGACCCGGTCCCGGATGTCCGGGGTCTTCTCCTGGCTGAGCTTGAACATCGCGTCGGCACTGGAGACGGTGAACCGGAAGGCGCCGACGGCCGGCATGATCTCGCGGAAGTAACCGATGGACTCGGTCATGCCCCAGCCCGTGCCGAACCGGTCCTCGAAGGCCCGCACGGTGGAGGTCACCACCCGCAACGTGTCCTCGTCCGGGATGCCCTCGTCGAGCTTCTCGATCGTGCCGTGTGCGTGCACCGCGGTGAAGTTCCAGGTCGGCGCCGCCGGCGAGACCTCGTACAGCGTCGGCGACACATAGGCGTGCGGCCCGGTGAAGGCCAGCAGCACGGTGGCACCGGGCTTGAGCGCGGCCCAGTGCGGGTTCGCCCTGTTTATGTGCCCGAGCAGCGTGGTGCCCGCCAGCCCGGCGGCCGGCTCGCCGGCCGTCCGCGACGGATCCGGAATCACGGGCAGGTGTGTGGCGAACGGGCCCTCGGCCTCCGTGCCGTTGCTCACCATCATCGCCAGCGGATTGCGGCGGATCAGTTCGAGCATCCAGGAGGCGTCTGGTTCGCGGTACAGCGGAGGAACGAACATCGGGTACCGCCCTTTCGGCTTCGGCGTGGGTGTGTTTCTCGGTGGGTGAGTCCTGTTCGGTGTGCCGAGAAAACTAGCCACGCGTTCTTTCGAAGCGTTATCGATCGGGCTTCGGCAGACGGATGTGCGGGGTGTCCCATCTGCGGGTCGTCCGGAACCGGACGTGCGATATGTGCGTGGCCGATACTCGGCGGCGCCCGGCACCATGAGCCGGAAACCGGCCGCGGGCTCTGGCTGAAAAAGGTTCGATAACGAAAGGGAAACCCGCGCGAATAACGTCGTTCGCCGAGTGGTCACTGCCCCGGATCGAGGTCAGGAGAGAGCATGTTCCATGTGAATTCTGAGGTCGGCGAGCTGAAACAGGTCATTCTGCACGAGCCCGGACTGGACCTCGATCGGCTGACTCCGAGCAACAAGGACGCGCTGCTCTTCGACGACGTCGTCTGGACCTCCCGGGCGCAGGACGAGCACCGCCTCTTCCAGCAGCTCTTCCGTGACCGGGGAGTGACGGTCCATCTGCTGCACAGCCTGCTCGCCGAGACGGTCAAGCACGAGGAGGCCGTGGCCTTCGTACTCGACCGCGTCCTGGACGAACGGCAGCCCCATCTGGGCGCCACGCTGGCCGATACGACCCGCCGGCTGCTCGCCGCGATGGGGCCGGAGGACCTGGCCACTCACCTGCTCGGCGGACTGACCAAGCGCGAGCTGACCGTGGCGCTGGGGGAGGGCCGCACCGGCGCCCGGTCCCTCGGACTCGACCTGCTGGCCGACGGCGACTTCGTCCTTGCGCCGCTGCCCAACTCGCTGTTCACCCGCGACACGAGCTGCTGGGTGTACGACGGCGTCTCGGTCAACCCGATGCGCAAGGCCGGCCGCAGGCGCGAGACGGTCAACTATGAGGCGATCTACCGGTTCCACCCGATGTTCGCGGACAGCGGCGCCAAGCGCTGGATCGACGGCGAAGCCATGGCACCCGCCGCGATCGAGGGAGGCGACGTGGAGGTCATCGGCAACGGCACCGTCCTGGTCGGCCTGGGCGAGCGCACCACCCCGGCCGCCGTGGAGATCCTGGCCCGTCGGCTGTTCGACGCGGGTTCCGCCCGGCAGGTGATCGCCGTGCAGCTGCCCAAGGCCCGCGCCTTCATGCATCTGGACACCGTGATGACCATGGTGGACAGGGATGCCTTCACCCTCTTCAGCGGCCTCGACCGCCGCACGTTGAGGTCCTGGACGCTCAGGCCCGCGGTCCATCAGGAGCTCGTCGTCACCGAGAACGACGACTTCTTCGCCGAGATCGGTGTCGCGCTCGGCCTGGACGCGGTGCGGGTCCTGCAGAGCGAACAGGACACCAGCGCGGCCGAGCGCGAGCAGTGGAACGACGGCTGCAACCTCCTGGCCGTCGCCCCCGGCACGGTCATCGCCTACGAGGTCAACGAGAACAGCAACCGGATGCTCGAGGAGAACGGCGTCGAAGTGCTGCGCATCAGGGGCGACCAGCTCGGCCGGGGCCGCGGAGGCCCGCGATGCATGAGCTGCCCCATCGAGCGCGCCGCCGCCTGACCCGGCGACCGACCCATCCGTCCACCGGTCCATCCGTCCACCGGTCCACCCGACCGCCTGCTTCACAGACAGAGAGGGATCCTCCGTTGTTCACCACCGCGCTGCCGGCCGTACGCCAGGCCACCCGTCGGCACTACCTCATGTGCCGTCCCACCCACTTCGACGTCACGTACGAGATCAACCCCTGGATGAACGCCGGAAAGCCCGTCGACACCGACCTGGCGATCGAGCAGTGGGACGGCCTGAGAAGGCTGTACCTGGAGTACGGCCACGCCGTCGACCTCATCGAGCCCGTCGAGGGCCTCCCGGACATGGTCTTCTCCGCCAACGGGGCGACCGTTGTCGACGACCGCGTGCTGGTGGCCAGGTTCCGCCATGCCGAACGGGCCGCCGAGGCGGCCGCCCACCGGGAGTGGTTCGCCTCCCGCGGCTACCGCGACATCCACACCGCCACCCATGTCAACGAGGCGGAGGGCGACTACATGGTGGTGGGCCGCACCGTCCTGGCCGGGACGGGGTTCCGCACCGACCCGAGGGCCCACGCCGAGCTGCGGGAGGCCCTCGGCTGCGAGGTGGTCACCCTCACCCTGACCGACCCGCGCTTCTACCACCTGGACACGGCGCTCGCCGTGCTCTCCGACACCGAGGTCGTGTACTACCCGGGAGCCTTCTCCGCGGACAGCCTCGCCACGCTGCGCGAGCTATACCCCGACGCGGTCGTCGCGGAGGAGGCCGACGCGCTGGCGTTCGGGCTCAACGCGGTCTCCGACGGGCTGCATGTGTTCCTGCCCGACACCGCCACCGGACTCGCCGCGCAGCTGCGCCGGCGCGGGTTCGAGCCGATCGGCGTCGATCTGTCCGAACTGCTCAAGGCGGGCGGCAGCGTGAAGTGCTGCACGTTGGAGATCCGCCACCAAGCCCGACACTGACGGGGAGACCAACCATGAGTACTCGCGAAAGTCACACCTACGATGTGGTTGGCGTCGGATTCGGCCCGTCCAATCTGTCGCTCGCCATCTCCCTGGAGGAGCATCACGCCAATGTGCTGACCGACCCGGTCACCTCCGCCTTCTTCGAACGCCAGCCGAAATTCGGCTGGCACCGGAACATGCTGCTGCCGTCCGCGACCATGCAGATCTCCTTCCTGAAGGACCTGGTCACCTTCCGGAATCCGGCCTCGCGGTTCAGCTTCGTCTCGTTCCTGCACGCGCAGAACCGGCTCGCGCAGTTCGTCAACCGCAAGAACTTCTTCCCGACGCGCCAGGAGTTCCACCAGTACCTGGAGTGGGCGGAGTCGCATCTGACCAACCAGGTCAGCTACAACTCGGCCGTGCTCGCCGTACGCCGGCCGCCGGGGGCCGCGCCCGGTGCCGTCGACCACGTACAGCTCGAGATCGGCGACACCGTGCGCGGCACCACCCGCACGGTGAACGCCCGCAACATCGTCGTCTCGACGGGCCTGCGACCACGCATGCCCGACGGCGTGGCGCGCGACGAACGGGTCTGGCACAGCTCGGAGTTCCTGACCAGGTACGGCCTGGCGAACCCCGCACAGCTGAAGAGCGTGGCCGTGGTCGGCGCCGGCCAGAGCGCGGTGGAGATCACCAAGTTCCTCCACGCGCGGCTGCCGCACGCCCAGGTGCACGCGGTCTTCCCGTCGTACGGATACTCCGTCGCGGACGACACGGCCTTCGCGAACCAGATCTTCGACGCCGAGGCGGTCGACGACTACTACTTCGGCGAGGACGACACGCGCGAGGCGTTCTGGCGCTACCACCGCAACACCAACTACGGGGTGGTGGACGCCGACGACATCGGGGAGCTCTACCAGATCGCCTACGACGAGGAGGTGTCCGGCGCCCGGCGGATGCACTTCCACAACCTGACAAAGGTGACCTCCGTGACGAGGGACGGGCACCTCGCACGCATACAGCTGCGCCGGCTGGACGGTGCGGAGCGGGAACTCGGCGTCGACGCGGTCGTCTTCGCCACCGGCTACGACCCGATGGACCCGACGGACCTGCTCGGTGACCTGGACCGGCACTGCCTGCGCGACGAGTCGGGCCGGCACCGCGTGACCCGCGACTACCGGCTGATCACCACACCGGAGCTGTCCTGCGGCATCTACCTCCAGGGCGCCACCGAGCACACGCACGGTCTGACGTCGTCGCTCCTGTCGAACATCGCGGTGCGCAGCGGTGAAATAGTCGACGCCATCATCAAGGAACGCGCGGAACGCAGAATGGTGAACGCCGCTGCCGCGGCCTAATCACCGGCACACCCCGACCCGTGAGCCCCTGGGATTCGTCCCCGGGGCCCCCGGGCGTGCTCGGAACAGGAAATGCGAGCCGAATGCGGGAGGAAGGCGGCGAGCCGAACACGGAGGTTTTCCTCCATGGTGCGCCCGTCCGCAGCCGCGTAACTTCATTGGCACCGTGCATATTTCGAAAGGGCCGGCAGGGCCCAGAGGGAGGGCGGCACAATGGAATCCACGGCAGACGCGATGGTCGCCGGCGCGGTGATGCTGAGCGCGACGGCGCTGCTCGCCACGGGACTCGTGTGGGTCTCGGCGAACTGGACCCGGGAACGCGGCGCCGCCGAGCGTGCCGCAGCGCAGCGGCAGCGGGAGCTGCACTCCGAAGTGGCCGAGCTGGGCCGCCGGGTGGGGGCGCTGCAGCGGCTTCTGGAGGGCGTGGACTGACGCACCGATACTCCTTCGATAAGACCGTTCTCTAGCGTCGTGCCCACAGGACATTCCAGTGGAGGCGACGCACATGACCGGTGGCGTGGAGTACGGGTACGAGCGGAAGCTGGCGGCCCTGTGGGCCGACGCGCTCGGCGTTCCGGTCGAGCGGATCCGACGAGGCGACAACTTCTTCGAGATCGGCGGGACTTCACGGGCCGCGGCCCGGCTGGTGGTGGCGCTGGAGCGCCGCCTGTCCGTCGCCGAGTTCGCCCGCACCCCCACCCTGGCCCAGATGGCCGACCTCCTTGAGCGGCGTGGCCCGGACGCCGGGAAGAGGAAGTGATCCGCCATGCGTCTCGTCATCGCCGAGGGCTCCGCGATCCTCAGGGCCGGGCTGGCACACGTGCTCGGCGCCCAGGGCCACAAACTCGCCGCGGCCGTGCACGACGTCCGGGTGCTGCCGGCGCTGGTGGCCATGCACCGCCCGGACGTGCTGATCACCAATGTCCGACTCGCGCCCACCTGGAGCGACGAGGGCGTGGACGCCGCCCTGGACATGCGGCGCCGGCAGCCGGGAACCGGCGTCCTGCTCTTCTCGGCGGCCCCCGAACCCGAGCATGCCGCCCGTCTGTTCGCGGGTGACGGGGCGGGTCTCGCGTATCTGCTCCAGGACCGCATGACCGACTCCGACGAGTTGCTGGACACGCTCACCCGGATCGCGGAGGGCGGCACGGTCGTCGACCCCCGGATGGTCCGGGCGCTCGCGGTGGGTACGACCCGCACGAGCCGCGAGGAGCGGAACGCCAGGCGCGGGGGAGGGCTCGACGTGCTCAGCGAACGGGAGTCCGAAGTCCTGGCGCTGATGGCGCAGGGCCGCACCAACAGCGCCATAGCCGAGCAACTCGTCGTCTCCCGGGGCACCGTGGAGAAACGGGTCGCGGCGGTCTTCGACAAGCTCGACATCCCGGGCAGCCCGAGCGACAACCGACGGGTGCTCGCCGTGCTGCGCTACCTCTCGGACCGTCAGGCGCCCGTGCCCGTCCCCGGAGTCGGGCAACCGGAGCCCAGGCGACGCCATTTGACGAGCGTGGCCTGAGACCCCGTACCGGCTACCACTCGATGACGTTCCTGGCGGTCAGGTCGGCCAGGAACGCCGTCACATCGGCGAGGGCCTCCTCCTCGTCGATGCCGTACTCGTCGACCAGCACCCGAGCGACGTCACCGACGCTGCGGGTGCCGTCGGCGTTCGCGTAGACGAGTGCCGCCGAACCGTCGAGCAGCAGGGCCTGGTCGGCGAAGCCGAGCAGCAGGTCCTCGCCCGAACGCCGGACACGGATGCCGAGCACACGACGGGGCACGTCGCCGGCGGCGATGGTCGGGGCGTCGGTCACGGCGTCTCCACTCGCAGGGAGATGTCCTGGCACAGGCCGAGGACCTCCCTGATCCAGGGTTTGGGGTCGGCGGCGTCGTAGCTCCGCATGGTCTCCAGGGACCAGTACCGCTCGAAGGTGAGGAACTCGGGCGCCACCGCACGCAGTCGGGTGGGCCGCCACTTGGGCATGTGACTGCCGAACTCGCCGTGGCTCTCCAGCAGTGCGTCGACGGCGTGGCCGAGGGCCCGGCGCGCGGAGATGGTCGCGCTCTCCTGATTCCCGTCCTCCAGCTGCCCCAGCGCGTCCTCGACGGCGTCGTCCGCGAGATTCAGCGACCGCATGACGAGGAAGGACTTGAAGGCGGAGTCCGCGAGGCGCTTCCCGCAGACCTCCACCCAGTCCTCTCCCAGCAGCGTCAGACAGTTGGCCATGCGCCCCAGCGAGACCTCCTCGCGGGGCGTCAGCGCCTCTCCGGCCAGATCGCGCTCGTACGCCTCCCAGGAGACCTTGGCGAGCAGTTGGTCGATCTGGCTGTCGAGCCAGTACGTCACCTCCCAGCGCCGGCCGTCCTCGTGGAACGTCTCGCTCTGCACGCCGGGCGGATCCAGGGGCATCGGGATCGGCCTGCTGGTGGGGGTGTCCCGGGCGCGGGTGGAGATGACGTACACGTCGTTGTCACTGCGCGCGTTGTTCCATCCCCGGGCGGCCGATCCCACGACCAGTGCCGCCAGACAGTCCTGAGGTATCAATTCCCTTCGGCGCAGTGGCTCAAGCCATTCCTCGGTGCTGATCTGCTGCATTTTCGGCCTCTCCCGATTCGTCAATGAGGGGCGCAGTCGGCGAAGTCCGATCGATAACGGATCGAAAAGTCGGGGGACTAGTTTTATCAACACAACCGGTGCTCACCGGAAGGCCCACCAAGCGGAGGAGTTCCCCATGAAGAAGTACATCAAGCCGTCTGCGGAGAGCGTCAAGCAGAGCTCGGTCCTGAAGAGGATGACCTGATTCTACCTGTGGGTGGGCGATTCCTTCGAGGGATCGCCCACCCACATTTTTTTTCGGCGTTCCCCGAACGCGCCGACAGGCTGAGGAGATTCGATGTGCGGCATTGCGTGCGTAGCCCGGCTCGACGGCCGGGAGCTGGGGCCGGAGACGGACTCCGTGCTCCATGAGATGGCGGAGATCCTGGACCACCGAGGCCCCGACGACCGGGAGCTGATGCGTGACGGGCCCGTCGGCATGGCTTTCACCCGGCTTTCCCTCGTGGACCCGGCGGGCGGCGGCCAGCCGCTGGTCAGCGACGACGGCTCCCTGGTGCTCATCGCCAACGGCGAGGTGTACAACCACAGGGAACTGGCCGCCGCCCTGCCGAGCGGTGTCCGTCTCCGGACGGGATCGGACTGCGAGGTGCTGCTCCACCTCTACCGGCAGCGCGGACTGGACTTCCTGCGTGACGTGCGCGGCATGTTCGGTGTCATTCTGTGGGACCGGGCCAACGGTCAACTGATCCTCGCCCGGGACCGATTCGGTGTCAAACCCCTCTACTACCAGCGCGACGGCCGGCGCATCGTGCTGTCCTCGGAGATCAAGGGCCTGTTCGCCGACCCGGCCACTCCCCGGGGCTTCGACTGGGCGCGCTCCCTGTCGGTGGCCGTGCTGCCGGCCTCGCCGCGTTTCGCGGAGCCCGACATGTGCACGTGGTTCGAGGGCGTCGAGAGCGTCCCGGCCGCCACGGTCCTGCGCATCGACCTGCGCGACGGCCGGACCACCGAGCACCACTACTGGGAGCTCCCCGCCGAACAGGACGAGGACGCCGACGCGGAGACCCTGACCGGCCGCTACGGTGAACTGCTCGAGGCCTCGGTGGCGGAATGCGCCACCGCCGACACGGAACTCGGACTGTTCCTGTCCGGCGGGATCGACTCCGGCGCGGTCCTGGCGCTCGCGGCTCCGCGCCTCGACCCCCTGCACACCTTCACCGCCCTGACCGGCGGTACCCACGACAACGGCGACGCCGAGAACGCCCAGTGGATCGCGCGCGAGCTCGGTGTGCCCAACCACCAGGTGGTGTTCCCGCGCGACCACGCGCCGTCGCCCGAGGAATGGCTGCGGCTGCTGTGGCTCACCGAGACACCGCTGTGCGGCCCCGAGGCCTACTACAAGCACGAGTTGCACCGGTTCGCGCGACGGGAGCGGCCGGAACTGCGCGGGATGCTGCTGGGCGCGGCCAGTGACGAGTTCAACGGCGGCTACTCGCGCGACCTTCTCGGCCAGGGCGACTGGCAGTCCTTCCTGGACGGACTGGCCTACCTCGACCGCGAGACCCGGCTGGAGCGCAATCCCGGGCTGGCCCGCTGGTGGACCGGCGGCGAGTCGCTGCTCGCGCTGTCCGCGCTGCACGGGGGGAGCGAGCGCCGGGGCGAGGACGTGTACCGGGCGTATGTCGAGTCCGAGTACCGCAAGGTGCAGCAGTACAACGTGTGGCACGAGGACCGGACGGCCGCCGGGAGCGGCATCGAGGCCCGGGTGCCCTTCCTCGACCACCGGCTGGTCGAACTCGTCGCGAGCGTTCCGGACCGGCTGCGGTCACGTCTGCTGTGGGACAAGCGCATCCTGCGCGACGCCATGACCTCGCGCATGCCCGAAAGGATCGCCCAGCGGCCCAAGGGCCCCTTCTTCTACGGCGTGGGTACGCGGCACGCGTACCGCATGCTCGTCCGTCTGCTGCGCGCGGACGACCACCATCTCGTGGAACGCGCGCTCTCGGCCCCGGGTGCGGACGTCTTCCTCGACGCGGACGCCGTACGGCGGCAGTTGGCCGCCCTGGGCGACGGCGACACGGACTCCCCGCAGGTCGAGATCCTGCTGCGGGTCGTCAACACGGGGCTGCTGGCCGAGATGGCGGCGAAACCGCCCCGGCTCGACGACCTCTCGACGGGGCCGGCCCTGTCCTCGCTGGGCGGCCCGGTGGCGGAGGCCGGCGAACTGTTCGCCCTGCGAACCGACTTCGACCCCGACGGTGTCCTGCGGCTCTCCGACGACGCCGACCTGCTCACCGACGACGCCGGCACCTGGTTCCTGCTGCGGGAAGGGCAGATCGAGTACGTCTTCGAGGGCGATTCGCCCATCCTGCGGATCCTGCGCGGGCTTCGCGGAGCACCCTCGCTGGAGGGCGCCCTCCGCACCGCCGATGCCGAACTGGACGAGGTCCGCGCCGAGTTGGACGAGCTGCTGGGCCAGGGACTGCTCGGGTGGGCGTCATGAGCGGGGCGAGCCGCGCGGCACAGCCGGCCCGGGGCGCGAACGTGTCGCGGCTGCCGGCCGCGCCGGGCGGCCCGTACCAGCGACTGGCCCGCGAACAACTGGTGCCGGGCACGGCCGCGGCCAGGCCGGTGCTGAGCACCTACGCCAGCCGCTTCGGCCGCTGGGACGACCTGGCCGGGGTGCGCCGCAAGCCGCAGCGCCGTCCGGTGGACCCGGCCGACCTGTACTTCCCGCCCGAGCTGCATCCCGTGGTGTCCCATCCCCTCGTCGTCGCGCGGGGGCCGGCCACCGTGCGCACCCTGCTCCTGCACCGCTTGTACGACTACCTCGACTTCACCACCGAACTGGAGAACCTCGCGGTCATCCCGGTGGCGGCGAAGATCGCCCGGGGCGCCTCCGGTCTCCTCCTGCCACGGCAGATGCAGGCCGACGCCTTCAAGATCGTCACCGACGAGGCATGGCACGCGCAGTTCTCCTACGACTTCACGCAGGAGCTCGAACGCGTCACCGGTGTGCCCGGGGGAGGCGGCGGCGTTCCCGCGTTCGTACGGCGTCTGGACGAGATCGCCGCCCAACTGCCCCAGGAAATCGCGGGGTTGGAGGCCCTGGTCTTCTCGATCGTCAGCGAGACCCTGATCTCCGGCATCCTGTCGGAGCTCCCGCGGGACGAGCGGCTGCCCCGCCCCGTACGGGACCTGGTCCGCGACCACGCCGAGGACGAGGGGCGCCATCATGTCTACTTCCGGTCGGTGCTCAGGCATCTGTGGCCGGCGCTGACCCTCCGCGAGCGGCGCGCCGTCGGACCGCATGTGCCGGCGATCATCCAGGCGTTCCTCACCCCTGACCACACGCAGGTGGCGAACCGGCTCGCGGCCGTCGGACTCTCGGACGAGGAGATCGTCCAGGTCGTCACCGAGTCCTGGCCGGAGCCCGAACTGACGGCCGCCATCGCGCAGTCGGCGGCTCCCGCCGTCCGGTACTTCACCGAGGTGGGGGCCCTCGACGACGGCCGCACGCACTACGCCTTCACGGAAGCCGGGCTGCTCGCGGGTGACGCGGAGCCGGGCACCGACCCCATGGGAGGGACACGGTTGTGACTGCTGTGATCACCGGGCGGCCGACGCCGTCGTCCACCTCGTTCTGGCGTTACTGGACGGCGACGACCGTGAGCGGGTTCGGCTCGGCCGTCACCCTGGTCGCCCTGCCGCTGGTGGCCGTGACCGTGCTCCACGCGTCGGCCGCCCAGGTCGGCCTGCTCGCCGCCGCCGGGCAGGCCGGGTGGCTGATCCTCGGGCTGCCCGCGGGCGTCATCGTCCAGCGCTTTCCCCTGCGCGCGCTCCAGGTGGCCACCGACCTCATACGTCTTCTCGCGCTGGCCTCCATCCCCCTCGCATGGTGGCTGGGACACCTGGCCTACGCGCACCTCGTGGTGGCGGCCCTGACCGTCGGGCTCGCGACGGTCGTCTTCGACGTCGGCAACGCCACCTTCCTGCCGGCCGTCGTCGACAAGAAGGACCTGATCGCCCGCAACGGTCTGATGTCGGGCACCCTCGCCGTGACCCAGACGGGCGGCCCCTCCCTCGGGGGCCTGCTGGTCCAGCTGTCGGGGCCGGTGGGAGCTCTGTGCGTCGACGCCGTGAGCTATCTCGTGTCGGCTCTGACCCTGCGCACCCTGCCCGAGTCGCCACGTCCCACCAGGGCCTCGCCCGCCCGGGCGGGGTTCGCCCGGCAGATCCGCGACGGGTGGGAGTTCGTCGTCCGGCACCCCGTGCTGAGGCCGTGCATGTGGTGGGCGACCGCCACGAACTTCGTGTGCGGCGCTCTGGTGGCGCTCACGCCCACCTATCTGGTCCGCGAGGCGCACCTGACGCCCTTCACGGTGGGGCTTCTGATCGCCGCCGACGGGATCGGCGCACTGGCCGGCTCCTTCGCCGCGGCACGGCTGGCGGCCCGGTTCGGCACCGCGCGCGTCCTGGTCCTCGCCTCCCTGACCGGCGCCGTGCTGGCCCTGGCCATGCCGCTGACGGTGGGGCTCGGCAGCGCCTTCTTCTTCGTGGTCGGCAACGCCGGTTTCAACGGCGGTGTCGTGATCGGAAGCATCGTGACCCGGACGCATCGTCAGACGGAGTCACCGCCCCGGCTGCTGGCCCGGGTGATGGCGACCGTGCGCTTCGTCTCGTGGGGGGCGTCCCCCGTGGGCGCGGTCACCGGCAGCCTCGTGGCGGCGACCGCGGGACTGCGTCCGGCGCTCTGGCTGGTGTGCGCGTGCGCCTTCGTCGGGCCGGCCGTTCTCCTGACGAGCCGGGTCGGCGAGCGAAGGGATCTGACTCGGGAAACGGCCGTCGGAAGTCTCAAAGCGTGATCCAGTAACGGCGTTTCACACCGATCGGGGTGGTGCGGACGTCCTCCAGAACGCCTCCGTTCGCCTCTATCGTGCGGGCGGAGGCGGTGTTGCCGTCGTCGCAGGTCAACAGGACCCGCTCCAGGCCCTGTCGGCGCGCCTCGGGCAGGATCGCGCCGAGGGCCCAGGTGGCGTGGCCCCGCCGGCGGGCCGAAGGGCGGACGCTGTAGCCGATGTTGCCGCCGCCCTCCAGCAGGAAGGCGTTCAGATAGTGCCGTACGTCGATCGCGCCCAGGTAGGTGGCGTCCTCGACGATCCACAGGTGCGTCGCGTGCACGCTGCCCTCCGGCATGGGCAGCGACCGGTCCGACTGCGCCCGCAGGCGCTCGACCCACTCCTCGAAGCCCGACGCGGTGTCGAGATCCGGTCCCGCCAGCCGCAGTCCGGAGCCGTCCTGATGAGCGTCCGGGCCCCACTCCTGGCGGGCCTGGGTCCAGGAGGTCCTCAAACGCGTGGTGGGCTCTATGAGTTGGAGCATGCCGGGAGATTAACATTCGGTTTCTGTCGGCAAGAAGGCCGCTTTTCCTGCGAACTCTTGATCTGGTCCCGCGGAATATGACATGACTGTGTCGTCGCGACGCCCGAAATCAATTCGAGAGAGGCCCACAGCCATGAGGCAAAGCACTCTTCTGATGCCGGCAGAGCTTCACGCGTACATGATGGCGCACAGCACCGCACCCGACGCGATCCAGGAGCGCCTGGCCGAGCGGACCAAGGAGTTCGCGGACGTCGCCCACTGGCAGACCGCTCCGGAACAGAGCCCTTTCCTGACGCTGTTGGTCCAGACGCTGGGCGTGCAGAACGCGGTCGAGGTCGGCACGTTCACCGGTATGTCGGCGCTTGCGATAGCCCGTGGCCTGCGGCCCGGCGGCAGGCTGCTGGCCTGCGACGTCGACGACACCTGGACCCCCCTCGCCCGGGAGGCGTGGCAGGCCGCCGGGGTCGAGGACCGAATCGAACTGCGTATCGCGCCGGCGATCGAGACGTTGCGCTCCCTGCCGAACACCGATCGGATCGATTTCTCTTTCGTGGACGCGGAGAAGACCGGGTACTGGGACTACTTCAGTGAACTCGTCGTCCGTACCCGGCCCGGCGGCCTCCTGGTATTCGACAACGTCTTCCGCAAGGGGCGGGTACTCAGTCCCTCCAGCGAGGTCGACGACGCCATCGTCGATTTCAACGACAGGCTCGCCAAGGACGACCGCGTCGATGTCGTCATGCTGCCGATCGCCGACGGAATGACCATCGCGCGCCGCAGGCCGTGACGCCCTGCCGCCCGGCCCCGCCCTCCCGGCGCGGGGCCGGACGACGTCATCGGTGCAGTACCGCCCCGAGCGCCTCGCGGAGACCGGCGATCGCCTCGGCGGCATCGTCCACGGGTGCCGACCGGCGCCAGGCGATGACGCAGTCGGGGCGGACCAGCAGACAACCGAGCTCGTCGAGGCCCTCGGCCACCCGCTGCCAGGAGCCGTAGACGTCACGGGCGCCGTCCTCGTCGATCCGGACCACCTTCAACGGGATGCCGAACTCGGCCGCGCACACCCGCGCGGCCTCGGACCAGAGCTGTCCGGCCAGTCCCGTCACCACGGTGAAGCCCCCGCCGCCGACCAGGTCCAGGGTGGAGAGACGATGCCCCCCGGTGTCGACGAGCCAGGCGTGGGGGAGTTTGGCCCCCGGCCGGGTGGACGGCTGCGCGTACAGGTCGCGGTCGCGGCGCCATTCCTCGGCGGGGCCTTCGTCGGGCACCACCGCCGATGAGACGTAACGCTGGTTCATCTCCACGCCGTGGGCGCTGAACTCGAAGTGTTTGAGCTGTACGGCCTCGGCCAGTTCCCGTCTGCGCCGGGCGCCCTCGGCGGTCGGCAGCCGGCTGCGGCGCACACCGGCCGCGGCGTCGCCGGCCAGCAGGCCGTCGCCGAGCCCCAGCGCCTCGAAGAGGGGGACGAACTCGCCCGTGCTGCGATTGGCCCGGGTGACGACCTGCTCCCCGACCGGGGCCCGTTCGGCGCTGTAGGTCTCCAGGAGCGCCGGACCGGCCTGGCCGCGCAGGACGTGGGCGAGTTTCCACGCCAGGTTGTAGGAGTCCTGGACCGAGGTGTTCGAGCCGAGGCCGTTGGACGGCGGGTGCCGGTGCACCGCGTCACCGGCGCAGAAGACCCGGCCGGCCGAATAGGCCTTCGCGTACATGTCGTTGACGGTCCACAGCGAGGTCGACTCGATCCGGACGTCGATGTCCCGGTCGCCGAGGAGACCGGTCACGACGCGCCTGGCCTCCGCGTGGTCGAGGACGGGTTCCGGGCCGTCGATGTCGTATCCCCACACCGCCATCCACTTGTTCCACGGCCTGACCATGCGCAGGGCGCCCATGCCGATGCCGCCGATTCCCTCGCCGGGGCGGACCACCCAGTACAGGACGCCGGGCCGGTGCTGCACATAGCGGGTGAGGTCGGCCTCGAAGACGATGTTCATGCTGCCCCCCTTGCCCTCCTCGCCGACGAAGGGGAGGCCGATCTGATCCGCGACCCGGCTGCGTCCGCCGTCCGCGCCGATCAGGTAGCGGGCGCGCAGGGTGAACTCGTCCCCGCGCAGCCGGTCGCGCAGCAGCGCGGTGACGCCCTCGGAGTCCTGCTCCAGGGCGAGGAACTCGGTGTCGAAGCGGACCGTCGCGCCGCGCCGGGCGGCGTTGCCGATCAGCACGGGCTCCAGGTAGGGCTGCGGCAGATCGAGCATCGGGCACGGGCTCGCCCCGGCGTACTCCGTCAGCCGCTCGTCCTCCGTGCCCCAGGTGCGGATGCGGGCTATCTCCTCACCGGCGAGGCTGGTGCAGAAGACGTTCTCACCCATCAGGCGTTGCGGGGTGCCCACCGACAGCGCCTCGTCCTCGACGCCGAGGTCCCGCAGCACCTCCATGGTCCGCTGATTGGTGATGTGGGCGCGGGGACTGTCGGCCACCCAGCCGTGCTTGCCGATGACCACGGTGCGTACGCCGTAGGTGGCCAGCGCCAGCGCGGCGGCGCCGCCGGCCGGGCCGCCGCCCACGACCAGGACGTCCGTGTCGAAATCGCCCTCACTTCGCATGCGCTACTCCCGTCGAAACATCGAAATTTCGAAACATCGCAAAACAGCGTCGGCGTCATTCCCCGCACATGTATTTCCGCGTGTACGACCCCGGAAATGGTCGAGCTCTCGGCGCGGGCCCAGCGTGGCAGCGGGCGCCGGGAGCAGGCAACCTGCCAGGAGCGGGGGCTCGCCGGTGTCCCGTCGACAGGACATTCAGTTCCGCATTCACCTGCCAGCCGCTATGTTCGAGAGCGGTCGGAACTCGCTGCAGAAATACAGAAGGACGTTCCCATGCCACTTTTCATACCTCGGAATGGACGCTGAGATCATGCGCGTTCACTCCTCACTCATTCCGCGCGGATTGAACGAAGATGTTCTGGCGAGATGCCTGTCTGCGGCCGGGCCGGACCGGTGCCGTGTGGTCACCCCGCGGCAGCGCGACAAAATGGCGGGCAGCGGTGCATTCCGTGACCGAGGCGCCCATGCCGTCCTTTCACCCACTTCCGTCGAAGAGGTCCGCTCGCTGCTCCGGGACCTCGCCGCGGACGACCGCGGGCCGGGCGCCCTCCGGGTGCAGCCCTGCAGCACAGGGCTCAACTGGGGCTTCGGCGCGGACCAGCCGGTCGAGGACGGTGCCGTCCTGATGGAACTGCGGGGCCTCGCGGCCATCCGCGAACTGGACCTGGACAACGGCATCGCGGTCGTCGAACCCGGCGTCAGCCAGGGCATGCTGGCCGAGCGGCTCAAGGGCAGCCCCTACCTGCTCAACGTCACCGCCTCGTCCTCCCACACCAGCGTCGTGGGCAACGCGCTGGACCGCGGTGTCGGGCTGCACCGGCAGCGCACCGACGACATCCTGGGGCTCGAAGTGGTCCTGGCCGACGGCACAGTGGTGCACGTCGGCCGCTGGCCCGGGCCCCGCCTCGCACCGGCCCCCTACGCCCATCAGGTCGGTCCCGGCCTCGCGGAACTGTTCGTCCAGTCGGGCCTGGGAGTGGTCACCGCGGCGGCCGTACGCCTGATGCCCCGCCCCGAGACCTTCCGCGTGGTGCGGCTGGCCTTCGCCGCCACCGCCCTCCCGGAGGCGGTCCGGTTCCTCGCCGGGGCGCGGGCGGACCGGCTGGCGTCCGGAGTGATCAAGGTCTTCAGCTCGCAGGCGGCCGTCGCCTACGGCGGGACGTCCGACGCCGGCTACTTCGCCTACCTGTACATCGGCGGCGCCGCGCGCACGGTCGACTGCGCGGTCGACGTCCTCACCGAACGGGCCGCCCGCGCCGGGGTGTTCGCACCGCCCCGCGTCCACGGCCCCGACGACCACGGGGCGACGATCGCCGAACACGCCACCCTGCGCGCCTACGCCGGTGATCCGACCGCCAACGACGCCATGGTCGAGGACATCTTCCGGGTTCCCGTCCGGGAGACCGAACTGAGGGGAACGGCGGGCTGGCTGTTCTTCACCCCCGTTCTCCCGCTGAACGGCGCGGCGCCGGCCAGGGCGGCCGAGCTGCTGACCTCGGCGGTCGGGCAGCTGGGCGCCGGGATGGTCGTCGGCCACACCTTCAACGTGATGCCCGGGGGCTGGGTCGACATGGTCGTCTCCATCCGTTTCCCCCGGGACACCGCCACCTCACGGCGTGCCCAGGCGCTCCTGGACGTACTCCACGACCGGTTCGCGGGAGCCGGTTTCCTGCCGTACCGCCTCGACATCGACCACGCGGACGCAGCCGCCAAGCTGCGTGACGAACCGGAGTTGGAGGACCTGCTCGCCCGGCTCAAGGACCTCCTCGACCCCCACCACCTGATATCCGGGGGACGCTATGCAGCTCACCGATGACTTCCCCCGTCACCTCGTCACCACCGCCGACCTGTCCACCACGCACGTCGAGCGACTGCTCGCCGAGGCCGCACGGCTGCGCGAGACGCCCCCGAAGCGCGCGCAGACCCTCCTGGACGGCGCGATCGTCGCCACCCTGTTCTTCCAGCCCAGCACCCGTACCAGGCTCGGTTTCGAGGCGGCGGCGCTGCGCCTGGGCGCCCGAGTGACGGGCTTCGCCGACCCGAGCACCTCGCGTTCCGTCGACTACATCGGCGAGAGCCTCGAAGACACGGCGAGGGTCGTCTCCGAACTCAGCGACGCCCTGGTGCTGCGTCACTACGTCACCGGAGCCGCCCACAGGGCCGCGCAGGCCGCCGTCTGCCCCGTCGTCAACGGCGGTGACGGCTCCAACGAACATCCCACGCAGGCGCTCAGCGACATCTGGACCATGACGCGCCGGCTGGGCGGTCTGGACGGGGCCGTCGTCGGCCTCGTCGGTGACCCCGGCACCCGGGTGCTGCGCTCGCTGGTGCACCTGCTCACGCGCGTTCCGGTGAAGCTGCTGCTGTTCCTGGTTCCGCCCGCGGCACCCCTGATCATGGCGGGCATCGACGCCGTCACGCACACCACCCTGCCGGCCGACCTGGTGGCGGTCCTGGAGGAGTCCGGCACGGCGTACGAGTTCCGCTCCGACGTCACCGAACTGCTCGCCGAGGCCGACGTCGTCGAGATGATGCCGATCGACGTCCCGTCCCTGGAGACCCGGCCGTCCGCGCTGAGTTCACACGTGTACGTGACCCCGGAGCCCTACCGCATCACCGCTGCCAAGATCCGGGCGGTCGGATCCAGGGCGCTGATCCTGCACCCGGGGCCGCGCAAGGACGAACTCCACCCGGATGTGGAGGGAACGCCGGGCGGCCTGTACTTCGAACAGGTCAAGGACTCCCTGTACCTGCGGATGGCCGTACTCACACAGTTGGTGACGCGCAGGTGAGAACTTCGAGGACGGATGTGACCGGTCCCGCGCCGGCCCGAGCAGCCGTAGAACCAGAAGCAGCCGTAGAACCAGAAGCAGCCGTGGACGCCGGGACGATCGGCTTCGACGAGATCCTGCGCCGGGTGCGGGCCCTGGCGCCGCGGATCACCGCGCGCTCCGAGGAGATCGAGAACGCCCGCCGGCTGCCCCGCGACCTGGTGGAGGATCTCCGCCGGTGCGGCGTCTTCCGGGCGACGATGCCCGGTGCGTGGGGCGGGCCCGAGCTGACGTCGATGGAGCAGATCGAACTCATCGAGGCGGTGTCGGCCGCCGACGCCGCCGTCGGCTGGTGCGTCATGATCGGAATGGACTCGGGCATCTACGCCGGGCACCTGACCCCCGACGCGGCCGCGGAACTCTACCCCCGGCTCGACCTCGTCACCGCCGGGTGGATCGCCCCGGCCGGAGCGGCCCACGAGACGACCGGCGGCTACCTCGTGGACGGGCACTGGCGGTTCGGCAGCGGTTGCACCCACGCGGACGTCATCGCGGGCGGCTGCACCGTCCACCGCGACGGCAGGCCGCTGCTGGACCGGGCCGGGAAACCGGTCACCAGGATCGTGCTGGCGCCGTCCGCCTCCTACGCCGTCGAGGACACCTGGCACACCACCGGCCTCGCGGGTACGGGCAGTTGTGACTACCGGGCCGGGCAGCTCTTCGTCCCCGCCGAGCACACGTTCTCCTTCGACGAGCCCAGGCGTGACGAACCGATGTACCGGCGCTCGGACACCGTCGTCAGGAAGATGCCGGGTGTTCCGCTCGGTCTGGCCCGCTCCGCCATCGACCACGTCCACGGCCTCGTCGACAGTCGATTCGAGGGACCCGGCGTGCCGTGGCGGTCCTCCCGCCATGTCCAGGCCGTCCTGGCCGAGTGCGAGATGCGGCTCACCGTGGCCCGCTCCGCCGTCCACGCGAGTGTCGAAGCCGTGTGGGAGCGCCTCGTCGCCGGCGGACAACCGACGCGGAAGGAGCGAGCCGACGCCGCCCTGGCCCGCTACCACGCCTTCCGTAGCGCCCGCACCATCGCCCACACGCTCTACGACCTCGTGGGCGGAGACGCCACGCACCGTTCGAGGACGCCCCTGGACCGCGCGGTCCGGGACAGCACCACGGCGTGCCAGCACGTCGTGGGCCAGCACCGCGTCCTCGAATGGAGCGGCCGGCTCCTCCTCGGCGACGAACCAGGAGTTGCGTTCGTCTGAACCGCAGCCGACCTCACGCGCCTCACGAACGGAGGAAACCCGTGTCCCAGGACCGCAGACTGGCAGCGATCGGGCACGTCCTGCACCCAGGCGTGCCACCCCTCGTCGAGCCCTTCCCCGAAACACCCACGGCGTGGGCCCAGGCCCATGCCTTGAGCTGGCCGGACCTCCCGGACCGCTGCGTGGTGCGGCTCATCGACGCCGGCGCCTTCGAAGGCGCGGCGGTGCGCACCGAGTTCCGTGCCGCCCGGCTGCTCGGCGAGGAGGGCATAGGCCCGGCCGTCCGGCACGCCGACGCCGAGCTGGGCGTGCTGGTGATGGACCCGGTGGACGGCCACCCGGTGCGTCCGGCCGCCCGGTGGCAGGCGCTGTCCGTGGCGGACCTGCTGGCCCGGCTGCACTCCCTCGACTGGGACGACCCCGCCAAGCTGTACGCCGACAAGCGCCGGGCCGCCAACGACAGCGTGCTGCGGTCAACGGAACGATTCCCCACGCTCGCCCTCTTCGGTGAGGCACTACGCGCCTTCGACGCGCTCCGCGCCGGCCTGCGCGGCCTCGCCGTCCCGAAGGCCCTGTGCCACAACGACCTCAATCCCGGCAACATGCTCTTCGACGGACGGCGCGGCTGGCTGATCGACTTCGACCACGTCGGCCTCGGCGACCCCCTCTTCGACGTGGCCACGGCCATCGACTCGCTCGGCCTCGGGCCGAAGGAGACCGACGCCTTCCTGGTGCGCTACTTCGGCCGTCCGGTCACCAGGGACGAGGCGGCACGGCTCGAACTGCTGGGCTGTCTGGCCCTGTTGCGCTACGGACTGAGCGCGCTCTCCCTCGTCCCGGAGGAACTCCTGCCCGGCCTCGTGTCGTGGACCCCCGACGACGTCGGCAGGGCGTGGGTGTTCGAGCGGTCCGCACACGAGCCTCTGGGACGATCCGTCTTCCGCCTCGGCCTGGGCTTCGCCACGGCCGGGCTCGCCCGGCTGCGCAGGGAACCGGCCGCCCGCGCCCTGCGCACGCTCGGCATCGGGACGGATGTCACGGCGCGGCGTGAGCCGGCGCGGGTGGGGGGTGGCCATGCGTAGCGGTGATCGCAGGGCGTCGGCCCGGTATGTCGTTGCGGTGGGGTCGTCTCGGTTGCGGACGGCGTCGGCGGCCCGCGCCCTGCGCGCGCTCGGCTTCGGGACGGATGTCACGGCGTGGCGTGAGCCGGCACGGGTGGGGGGTGGCCATGCGTAACGGTGATCGCAGGGCGTCGGCCCGGTATGTCGTTGCGGAGGGGTCGTCTCGGTTGCGGACGGCGTCGGCGGCCCGCGCCCTGCGCGCGCTCGGCTTCGGGACGGATGTCACGGCGCGGCGTGAGCCGGCACGGGTGGGGGGTGGCCATGCGTAACGATGACCCCAAGACGCTCGCCCGGCACATCGTTCCCCTGGTGCGGCCCTCGGACGTGCTGTTCGCGGTCGGCCCCGCCTTCGACGGACGCGATCCCTGGGCGGCGCCCCAACTGCTGCTCATCGGTCCGGGGCAGCCCCCGCGGGGTGTGACGGCCACGGTCGGCGCCATGCGGTGGGGCACCTACAGCGTCGCCGGAAGCGACCCGGTCAGGCTGGGGTTCTGGACCAGCCAGGAACTCTCCGCGATCGCCGAGACCGTCGAGCACCTCGCCCTGGCCGCCCGGGTGCCCGCCGTACGGGCGCACTTCCCCCGCCTCGACACCGGCACCCGCAAGCTGCTGCACGACCTGCGCCGGGGAGAGGTGCTGGCCGGCGCCTCGGAGGCCGCCCTCTGGCGGGAGCGGCTGGGACTCGACCAACTGCACGTGTACGTCGCCGCGATCCATCTGCGGCGCTTCGCCGCCCGACGCCGTCAGGCCGAGGGCCTGCTGGACGACGGGGACGTCGAGGACGCCGGGTGGATGCTGAGCGAGTGCGGGGCCGAGCTCCTCGCCGCCCTGCTCGCCACGACCGGCGAGACCAATCCGCGGCGCCACTGGCATCCGCGGCTGCTGCGCCTGCACGAGAAGACCGTCGGCGCGGACGAGGCGGCGTGCGTCCTGCGCCTGCTGAGGCACGGGCCGTGCGGCCGGGACGGCGCCGACGCGATCCGGGCGGCCCTGTGGGACGCGGACCGGCTCCACGCCCAGATCCTGCGCCGCTGCCCGTCGCTGCCGGATTCGTCCGCCCGCTCCGCCACCGTGGCCCGAAACCCCTAGGAGACGCCATGCCCGCCATCGAGTTCATCGGCTACAGCCGTGAAGAGGCAGTCGAACGGATGGAGCGTTACATTCCGCTCTTCGCCCACCTGGACTGGGCCGACGACTTCATCTTCCAGATCGAACCGGACAACAAGGTCATCGGTCTCAACCGCGTCGAACAGCCGCTGGTGCGGGTGCGCTCACGGTTTCCCGAACGTATCGAAATCACCCGGGACATCCTCCGGGACCACGAGGACGTCGAGAGCTTCGTCATCGACTTCCGAGCCCGCCGTGTGCAGGACTGACCAGGAAACGGAAGGAGACGACCGATGCTGATCTGCGGCGTCAAGACGACGCACGACGGTGGCGTCGCCCTCGTGGAGGACGGCCGCCTCGTCTTCTCCACGGAGATGGAGAAGCTCGGCAACAACCAGCGCTACGCGAAGATCAAGGACTTCTCCACGGTCTTCGAACTGCTGGCAGAACACGGTTACCGACCCGAGGACATCGACCACTTCGTCCTGGACGGCTGGTACAAGACCCACAAGATCCAGTCGTGGCACGGCCAGGAGTTCGAGGCCGTCCTCGCCCCCTACCGGCGCGGCCTGCTCGACGACGATCTGCTGCGCGCCTACCCGAACTCCGTCCAGGACCTCCCCTACCTGAGCTTCACCCACTACGCCGGCCATGTCGCCTCCGGCTACTGCGCCAGTCCGTTCGCCCGCGAGGGACGGGGTTCCTACGTCCTCGCCTGGGACGGCTGGATGTTCCCCTTCCTCTACTACGTCGACGGCCGGACCCGGAAGGTGACCAGCCGCGGCCCGCTCATGCCGGTGATCGGCGACTCCTACCTCCAACTGGGCCAGCTCTTCCCGCCGTTCGACGAACCGGTCGAGTACCCGCACATCCTGGGCCTCGCGGGCAAGATCATGGCCTACATCGCCCTGGGGGAGGTCAGGCCCGAAGCCGTCGAGCACATCGACCGGACCATCGACACCGCCTTCCGCGAGGTACTGGGCGACCGGCCGGACGACGACCGGTTCTACCAGGTGGGCAACGGCATCGAGATCCTGAAGAGGATCAAGAAGAACGTGGCCCTGCCCGGGACGGAGCCCGCGGACATGCTCGCCTCCATCCACCACGCCCTGAGCCGGAGACTGGTCGAGGGTGTCCGGGAGAAGGCCGCCACGGCGGACTTCCCCGACCGCAACCTCGTGGTCGTCGGCGGCTGCGGACTCAACATCAAGTGGAACAGCGCCCTGCGGGACAGCGGAGTCTTCGACACCGTGTGGGTGCCGCCCTTCCCCAACGACTCCGGCAGCGCCATCGGAACCGCCTGCGCCGCCATGCTCACCCGGACCGAACAGGTCGCGCTGGACTGGGACGTGTACTCGGGGCCGGCCCTGAAGGACTCCGCCCCGCTGCCCGGCTGGCGCGAGGAGGCCTGCGACCTGCGTGACCTCGCCCGGCTGATGCACGAGAACGACGAGCCCGTGGTCTTCCTCAACGGGCGGGCCGAGATCGGTCCGAGGGCGCTGGGAAACCGCAGCATCCTCGCCCCCGCGGGCTCGGCGAAGATGAAGGACCTGCTGAACGAGGTCAAGGACCGCGAGTTCTACCGGCCCGTCGCCCCGATCTGCCTGGAGGAGGCCGCGCCCGAGATCTTCTCCCCCGGAACCCCGGACCCGTACATGCTCTTCGACCACGTGGTGCGCGACTCCTGGAAGGACCGGGTCCCGGCGGTGTGCCACCTCGACGGCACCGCCCGCCTGCAGACCGTGAGCCGCTCCGAGAACGAGGCCGTCCACGACCTCCTCACGCACTACCGCGAGCTGAGCGGAATCCCGCTGCTGTGCAACACCAGTGCGAACCTCAAGGGCTCCGGATTCTTCCCCGACGTCCGCTCGGCCATGGAGTGGGGCCGCGTCCGCCTCATCTGGTCCGACGGAAAACTCTTCACGCGTGCCGACTGACGACCCGGCAAGGACGAACACATGACGAGTCTGATCGCCACCATGGGCCCTGCCCTTCTCTCCCCGCGGACCCTGCGCGCAGCGGTCGCCCGGGGAGTGTCGGCCCTCCGCTTCTCGGCCTCGAAGTTCTCGGCGGACGAGCTGGCCGCACAGGCGAGGCGGACGGCCGAGACCGGGGCCGCGCTCGGCCGCCCCCTCGACCTGCTCCTCGACCTGCCGGGCGCCAAGACCCGGCTGACCAACGAGGACTGGTTCCCGCTGGCCGGTGTGGAACGCCTGCGCGTCCTGTTCTCTCCCGCCCCCGCCCGGCGGGACCTGCCCGTCCCGGAGATCGGCACGACGGGCATGGCGATCGCGCCGTACATCGAGCCCGGTGACGTCCTGGTGCTGGGCGACGGGGAGAACGCGCTGCGCGTCGAGTCGTGCACCGCCGACGGCTGCCTGACCCGCCCGCTCACCCAGGGGGACGTGGGACGGCAGAAGGGAATCAGTCCGCACGGCAAGCCCCAGGCGTACCAGGCGCTGGGCGACGTCGAGACCACCGCCCTGAAGGGCCTGGGCGACAGCGTCTTCTCCGGCGTCATCATCTCCTTCGTCGAGGGTCCGGACGTGGTGGAGGAGGTGCGGTCCCTGGTCGGAGAGGCACCGGCCGGCGGGCGTCCGGCCCCCGCGGTCATCGCGAAGATCGAGACCCGGGCCGGCGCCGAGCGGGCCGCCGAGGTGGCGCGCTCGGCGGACGGTGTGCTGCTGGGCCGTGGCGACCTGCTGCTCGACGCGGGCGAACTGGACTTCTACGACCTCGGCAAGAAGGTCATGAAGGAGACCCAGAAGGCCGGGCGTCCGATCATCGTCGGTACCCAGCTCATTCCGAGCCTGTCCGACGGCTGGCTGCCCAACCGGTCCGAACTGGCCTACCTCTCGCACCTGGTCGAGAAGGAGGTGGACGGTCTGATGCTGGCGACCGAGACCACGGTGGGCAGCGCGCCGCTGCGCACCGTCGAACTGGTCACCGCCCTGATCGAGCGCTACGGATCGGGCGCCGCGCCGGCACCGCTCTTCCCGAGCCGTGTCCCTCAGTGAGCCTCAGTGAGCAGGAAGGCCCCATGTCCAGAATCGTCGTCACCCTCGGTCCCGCGACCGAGGACCCCGTGATCCTCGAACAGGTCGTCAAGGCGGGGGCGGACTCCTTCCGGTTCCCGGCGTCGAAGGCGTCGGTCGCCTCCCTGGCCGAACTGGCGGCCGGTGTCTCCTCGGTCGCCGCCGGCCTCGGCCGTACCCCCGACCTGCTGCTCGACCTGCCGGGTGCCAAGACCCGCTTCACCAACGACGACCAGTTCTCCCTGAAGGGGATCTCGCGGGTACGGGTGCACTTCGCGCCCGTGGCCTCCGACGTCCATCGCGAGGTGCCCGTCCTGGGGCTCACCGGCGCGGACATCTCCGGGCGGGTCGACCCCGGTGACATCATCCTCATCGGCGACGGCGAGGACGCCCTCCGGGTGGAGCGGGTCGAACCCGACCACTGTGTCACCGTCCCCCTGACCGACGGGTTCCTCGGCAGACGCCGTGGGGTGGCCCTGCCGGGCAGGAGCGTCCCGGCGTCCGGGCTCACCGACCAGGACCGGGCCGCGCTTCGGACGCTCCCCGGATCGATCTTCAGCGCCGTGATCATCTCCTTCGTGGAGTCGGCGGACGACGTGCGCGAGGCTCGCGACATCATGACGGCCTCCGCCGCCGGCCACGACGTCCCGCCGCTGATCGCCAAGGTCGAGACGCGGGCCGGGGCGGCCGCCGTGCGGGAGATCGCCGAGTGCGCCGACGCGGTCCTGCTGGGCCGGGGCGACCTGCTGCTCGACTCCGGCCCGCTCGAGTTCTTCGACCTCTGCGAGACCGTTCGTACCGGCACGGCCGAGGCGGGCTGTCCACTCATCGTCGGCACCCAACTGCTGACCAGCCTGTCCGCCGGCTGGCTGCCGCACCGGTCCGAACTCGCTTACGTCAGCGGGCTGCTCAGGGCCGGCACGGCCGGACTGATGCTCGCCGACGAGACGGCCGCCGGGACGGCCCCGGTGCGCACCGTCGAGCTGCTGCGCGAACTCCGCGAGCGGTACACCGGAACCGGCGAGGTCCCGCCGCTGTTCCCCGCCCGCGCGGCCGCCGCGCCCGCCGGAGGGGAGTGACCGTGCGCCACCACATCCGACTCCCCCGGGTGGTTCCGCACCTGGCCGCCGCCGCCATGTCCGCGCAGCGGGATCCGTACGGTGCCCGCGGCCTGCTGGCCTGTGCCGCGAGCGGCGGTCCGGGACCCGACCGCGACGTGATCGTCGCCGGCTGGGTCTTCTCCCACGACTTCCGGCGGACGCTGCTCGTCGACCACCCCCGGTTCGGCTGGCTGAGCCCCGGGGGACGCCTGGAGGCGGGGGAGCTCCCGCCGGACGGCGCCCTGCGCGAAGTGGTGGAGGAGACCGGAACCGATCCGCGCCCACTGCTGCCCGACCCGGTGGCGGTACTTGGCAACCGGGAGAGCCCCGAACGGGTCTACGGCCTGGCCTACGCCTTCGTGACCGACCCCGCGGCCCCCCTGACCCCGGAGGCCGGACAGCCCGCGTCCTGGTTCACCATCGCGGACATGCCCCCCTGCCCGGCGTTCCCACTCGACCACGAGGCCCTGGCGGCAACGGCCCGCGCCCTGGCCGGTGAGCTGCGCGGGGCGAGCGAAGTCCGCTCCGGTTCGGCCGCGCCCCTCCAAGGGGCGCGGAGCTGTGACATATGCGGCTCCGCCGCGTGGGCGCGACCAGCCACGACGAAGCCGCAGACGACGGAGAAGACATGGACAAACGGCCCGTGCCCGGCATCCTGATAGAGGGCCACGAGTACAGCGGCAAAACCACTTTGGCCCGCGGCGTAGCCGACGCCCTGATGCACCGCGGACTCAAGGTGCGCACCGCGCACGGAACCATGACCCATGACCCCCTCGTACGGTCGCTGCTGGACGAGGCACTGACGGTCTTCGCGGGCACCGACCACCACGGTTTCCGCCACCCGGAGACCTGGCGCCGCTTCAACAGCCGCCGCTCGGCCCAACTACTCCTGGACACCGAGCTGTTCTGGCAGTCGGAGCCCCGCCCCGGCGAGATCCTCGTCCAGGACCGCTACTGGCTTCCGCAGTACGCCTTCAACCACTACTTCACGCCCGCCGAGAGCTACCTCAGCGAGGCATGGATCGCCTCCCGCGTGCCGAAGTTCACCGTGCAGGTCTATCTGACCTGCGACACCGCGACCCGGCGCCGCCGGGCCGCCGCACGCGACGGTGACGGCGCCCTCGCCAAGCACCCGCTGAACGCCTTCCTGCGGCGGCACCTCGACGAGATGGCCGGGCTTGACCGGTTCACCACCGGGCTCGTCGAGGACAGCCCCGAGTGGCTGGTGCTGCGCTCCGACCGGCTCTCGCCGCAGGAGCTGACCGACGCGGTCCTCGGGCGGTTCGACGCCCGCCCCGCGGAGCCGGTGGCGGCCGGTGCCGGGGCGGATCGGCGGTCGGCGGGGTGAGGTCGGAGCAGACCGCGCCCGCGGGCCACGAGGACCGCACCGACCGCTGGTGCGTCATCGGAGCCGGCCCCGCCGGCCTGGCCACCGCGAAGAACTTCCGCGACGCGGGCCTGCCCTTCGAGATCGTGGAGCGCGAGGACAGCCTGGGCGGGATCTGGCGCTACGGCGAGCAGGGCGGCGTGGTGTACCGGTCCACCTGCATGATCTCCTCGAAGCGGCTCAGCGCGTTCCGCGGATTCCCGATGCCGGCGGCGGCGCAGGACTTCCTGGGGCACCGTGAGGCGCTCGCCTACCTCACCGACTACGCGCACGCCAACGGCCTGCCCGAACACATTCGTCACGGGCTCGCGGTGAGCCGGGTCAGACGGGCGGGCGAGGCCTGGTCGGTGACGTTCGAGGACGGCAGCGCCTGCCTCTACCGGGGTGTCGTCGTCGCCTCCGGACACCACTGGGACCCGAGGCCGGCCCGGTTTCCCGGTCGCTTCGACGGCCGGGTCCTGCACTCCAGCGAGTACCGGACTCCCGGCGTACTCCAGGGTCGGCGCGTGCTGATCGTCGGAAGCGGAAACTCCGGGACCGACATAGCGGTGGAGTCGTCACGAGTCGCCGCCCGCACCCTGAACTCGGTCCGGCAGGGCTGCCACTACCTGCCCAAGTACTTTCTGGGGCGGCCGATGGACGAGGTCATGGAGTGGTTCGTGCGCGTGCGGGCCCCGCGCTTCGTCCACCGGTGGGTGCGGCGCGTCGCGATCTGGTGCGTCTTCGGCGATCCCTCCAGATTCGGGCTGCCGCGGCCGTCCCGGCGCGTCATGGACGGGCGCCTCATCCTCAACTCGGAACTCGTGCACCACGTCGCCCACGGGGCCGTCGTGTCGAAGCCCGACGTGGCCGAACTCCGGGGCGACCGGGTCCGCTTCACCGACGGCTCCGAGGAGGAGGTCGACGTCATCGTCCACGCCACGGGCTTCAACGCCTCCCTGCCCTTCCTCTCGCCCGACGACCTGCCCCTGAACGGGTCCGGCCGGTACCCGGACCTGGCACTGCACCTCTTCCATCCCGTTCACGACGGCCTGTTCGTCGTCGGCATGATCCAGCCCGACAGCGGCGCCTGGTGGCTCTTCGACGACCAGGCCGCGACGGTGGCCGCCTACATCGGTGCCACGGAGGGGGGCGGGGCCGCGGCCGAGCGCGCCCGCGGCCTCGTCGGCGACCACGCGGCCCGCAGGTACCAACCGCCGGGAACGCCCGGCCCCCACGCGTCGCTGCGGGTCGAGCACGACCGTTACGCCAGGGTTCTGCGACGGCTTCGCCGGGACCTGGTCTCGACCGCCGGGAAAGCCCGGGGAGAGAAAGCCCGAGGAGAGAAAGCCCGAGGAGCGCGATGAACAGTTCGAGCGGGACGATGCTGAGGGGCGTGCTCCTCGAAGGGCTCAACTTCGCCGGCAAGTCGACGACGGCGGCCCGGCTCACCACCCTGTTACGGGCCCGGGGCACCGAGGTCCACTCGCGGCACTGCCATGTCTGCGACACCGACGGCACGCGGGCCCTGCAACTGCGGGCGAAGTCGTCCGTCGGCGGGAGCACCGGCCGCCCGTTCCCCGATCCGGACCTGCTTCGCCCGTTCAACGTGCTGAAGTCCGCCCAGATGCTCATCGACAGCGAACTCGCCATGGACTCCGGCTACGCGGCGGGGGCGGCCGGCCCGGTCCTCGTACAGGACCGACACTGGTTCACGCAGTACTGCAACAACCAGTACTTCAACCCCGGCGAGGGCTACCTCAGTGACGCGTGGGTGGCCGCCTGCGCGCCGCGATTCACCGTCCAGGCGTACCTGACCTGCTCCCCGGCCGAACGGGAACGCCGGGCCGGCCGACGGGACGGCGATGCCCACGGACTGAACTCCTATCTGCGGGCCAACCCGGAAGGCATCGCGGCGCTCGACGCGTTCTGTGTCGAGCAGATCGCCGACGACCCCTCCTGGCTGGTTCTGACCACCGACGAGCTCTCCCAGGACGAGATCGCCGCACTTCTCCTCGGCCTCTTCCAGGCGCGGGACGGCACCGCCGGATGATCTCCCGGGACGCGCCAGGACAGGGCCAGCCCGGTGGATCGCTCCGGCTGGCGGGCAAGACCGTCTCCCGCCTCGGCCTGGGCACGATGGGGCTGACCGGCCCGGGCAACTGGGGGGCGCCCCCCGACCCCGCCGAAGCCGTCCGGCTCCTGCGCACAGCCGTCGGCGAGTACGGCGTGACGCACATCGACACCGCCGACGCGTACGGCCCCCACACCGTCGAAGAGCTGATCCGCCGGGCGCTGCACCCGTACCGGGACGAACTGCTGGTGGCCACGAAGGTCGGACTGGTCCGTCCCGGCCCCGGCGTGTACGAGCCACTGGGCCGTCCGGCGTACCTGCGCCATGCCGTCGAGGCGTCGCTGCGCCGACTGGGGTGTGAGTGCCTGCCCCTGTGCTACTTGCACCGGGTGGACGGGACAGTGCCTCTCCCCGACCAGCTGGGCACCCTCACCGAGCTGCGGGACGAGGGGAAGATCGGCGGCATCGGCCTGTCCCGTGTCACGGCCGACGAGCTCGACCGGGCCCGCGCCCTCGCCCCGATCGCCGCGGTCCAGAACCCGATGAACCCCGCGCGGGGCCACGACGCGGCCCTGGACCGCTGTCGCGACCTGGGCCTGCCCTACGTCGCCTACCGCCCGCTGGGGAAGGGGCGGCTCGTGGGCCAGGGGCCGGGCCCCGTCCTCGGCCGGCTGCTGAGCCTCGGCCCCCATGTCGCCGTCATCCCCGGCACGACCCGCGTCGACCACCTCCGGCAACTGGTGGAGGCCGCACGAGCGGCCGGCGGCAGCGGCTGACGGCCGGGCCGCGTCCCCAACTCCCCGAAGCGACAAGGGATCTGTCCGCTATCTGTTCGTCCGCCCCCTCGCCGGCGCTTTCAGTGCTTCATTCGACGTCGTGACCACCACAGCGAAACCGGAGAAGGACATGGCGCGCGGCGACGCCAAGAACGCCAAGAACGCCAAGTACGAAGAGGCGAGACGGGCGGCGGAGGCGGCGAAGGCCGAGCGGCTGCCCGCGGGGGAGACCCGGCGAGCCCTGTATCGCTGCTTCCGGCCGCACCGCGGCGCCATCGCCCTGGCCGGCCTGCTCACGCTGCTGGGCTCGGTGTCCGGCCTCCTCCAGCCGCTGGCGGCAAAGGCGCTCGTGGACCGGCTCGGCGGCCATGGCTCCATCGCCGGGATGCTGGTGCTGCTCACCGCACTGGTGGTACTCGGCTCCGCGATGCAGTCCGTGGGCGCCTACGTCCTGGAGCGCACCGCCGAGTCCGTCGTGCTCGCGGCCCGGCGCACCCTGGTCGGACGGCTGCTGCGGCTGCGCCTGTCGGAGGTGGAGCGCGCCCAGCCGGGGGACCTGATGTCCCGGATCACCTCGGACACCACCCTGCTGAAGGCGGTGACGACCCAGGCGGTGGTCTCCGCCGTCACCGGCGGTCTGACCTTCCTCGCGACCGTCGTGCTGATGGGCGTGATGGACCTGGTGCTGCTCGGCGTCACGCTCGGCGTCATCGTGCTCGTCAGTATCGCCATGGGCCTGGTCATGCCGAGGATCTCGCAGGCCACGCAGCGCTCCCAGGAGGCCGTCGGCGTCATGTCCACCGCGCTGGAGAGGGTCTTCGGCGCCTACCGCACCGTCAAGGCCTCGGGCGCGGAGGCGCGCGAGACGGTCAAGCTGGACGATGCGGCACAGGAGGCTTGGCGGCACGGCGTGAAGTCGGCCAAGTGGCAGGCGTTGACGTGGAGTTCGATCGGACTCGCGGTGCAGATCTCGTTCCTGGCGGTGCTCGGCATCGGTGGCGCGCGGGTCGCCTCGGGCGCGATCCCGGTCTCCACGCTCGTCGCCTTCCTCCTTTTCCTCTTCTACTTGTTCGACCCGATCGGCAGGATCGTCGAGGCGGGCCAGCAGTACCAGGTGGGGGCGGCGGCGATCGCCCGTATCACCCGGGCCGAGCTGCTGGAGACCGAGGACACCGACGCGGCGGGGGAGCCGGCCGTGCGCACGGGCTCGGCCCCGGCCACGGTGGCCTTCGAGGACGTGACCTTCCGCTACGGTGACGACCTGCCCCCCGTCCACCAGGGCGTGACCTTCGAGGTGCCCGGGCCCGGCATGACGGCGTTCGTGGGCCCCTCGGGCGCGGGCAAGACCACGGTGTTCGCCCTGATCGAACGGTTCTACGAGGCCAGCGGCGGCCGCATCCTGGTGGACGGCCGGGACGTGCGCGAGTGGCCGCTGGCCGAACTGCGCGCCGCCATCGGATACGTCGAGCAGGACGCGCCCGTCCTGTCGGGCACGCTGCGCGAGAACCTCGTGTTCGCGGCGCCGGACGCCACCGAGGAGGAGATCCACGACGCCGTCGTCCGCGCCCGGCTCGAAGTCCTCGTGGCGGGGCTGCCGCAGGGACTGGAGACACCCGTCGGTCACCGTGGCTCGAAACTCTCCGGTGGGGAGCGCCAGCGTGTGTCGATCGCCCGAGCACTGCTGCGCAAGCCCAGGCTGCTCCTGCTCGACGAGGCGACCTCGCAACTGGACGCCGTCAACGAACTGGCCCTGCGCGACGTGGTCGCCGAGGTCTCCCAGGAGGTGACGGTCCTCGTGGTGGCGCACCGCCTGTCCACGGTGACCATGGCCGACCGCATCGTGGTCATGGACGCGGGCCTGGTCCGCGCGGTCGGCTCCCACGCCGAACTGGTGGCCGAAGACCCCCTGTACGCGGAACTGGCCGCGACCCAGCTCCTCGCCACAGCGGCCCCTCACGAGACTCCGTCGGGCCTGCGTTAGCCGGTGCCGGCGGACGCGCCGCTCAGGGCCCGTTCCCTCAGCACTCGATGATGTTCACCGCGAGTCCGCCCCGCGCCGTCTCCGTGTACTTCACGGCCATGTCGGCCGCTTTGACCAGGGCGCCGAAGCCGGAGGTGTATCGGGTACGAGGTCCTGGGCGCGTCCGGTCGGGAGCCGGTGTCCAGCGACACGGCGATGGCCTCGGCCTGGTCGGACGTGAGGTCCCGCCCCCCTTACCGCTCGCCTCCCTCCAGGCCGTCAAGCCTGGCGTTCATGCACCCGGCCTCTGCAGAGGCATTCGAGGCCGCGATCACCACCTTCCTCAGGGGCAACACCGGGCCGGGTGAGTGGCTTAAACTCCGGGTGATTCTCGTGGCCCGCTCACAAGGCGGTCTCGCATGTCGCCTCCGGATGCGGGTCGGCCGAGGAGGAAGTCGGTTGGAAGCGCGGTTACGGTTCTCGGTGCTGGGCCCGGTCAGGGCGTGGCGGGGCGAGGACGAGATCGAACTCGGTGCGCCCCAGCAGCGGGCGGTGCTGGCCGCGCTGCTGCTGGCGGAGGGTTCGCAGGTGTCGGCGAGCGGGCTGATCGACGCGGTGTGGGGGGCGAGGGCGCCGGCCTCCGCGCCCGGCATCCTGCGGACGTACGTGCACCGGCTGCGGAGAGCGCTGGAGCCGGCCGGGAACACCTCGTCGTCCGTGCTTCGTTCCAAGGGCGACGGCTATCAACTTCGTGTCTCACCCGAAGAGTTGGACCTCGGCGCCTTCCGAGGGCTGGTCGCCCGAGCGGAGCGGGCACGACATGCGGGAGACACCAAGGGAGCCGTCGAGCACCTGCGGGACGCGCTCGGTCTGTGGCGGGGAACGGCGCTGGCCGGTGTCCGGGGTGACTACGCGCAGACCCAGCGTCAACGGCTCGGTGAGCTGCGCCTGTCCGCGGAAGCGGCCCGCATCACGGCCGAACTCGACGTCGGTGTCCCTACGGAGGCCGTCGCGGAACTGACCGGGCTGGTCACTGAGCACCCGTTGGACGAGCGGTTCCGGGAGTTGCTCATGCTCGCGCTGTACCGGTCGGGGCGGCAGGCGGCGGCCCTCGCCGCCTACCGCGAGGCGCGGACGCTGCTCGTGGGCGAGTTGGGAGTCGATCCGGGCCCGGCACTACAGGCGATGTACCAGCGCGTGCTGCGGGCCGACGCCACGCTCCTCGCTCCGCCGACCACGGTCGAGGCGGCAGCCGTGCCTGCCCGGACCCCCACGCCCGTACCTGCCCAGGGTCCTGGCGTCCCGTCCCAACTGCCCGCCGGCCTGGCGGTGTTCGTCGGCCGAGATGCCGAACTGGCCGAGGTGGCCGGACTGCCTTCGGGCGGCGCGGTGGTGGTCAGCGCCATCGCGGGCATGGCGGGCGTCGGCAAGACCACCTTCGCGGTGCGCTGGGCCCGAGAGGTCGCCGACCGCTTCCCGGACGGCCAGTTGTATCTGAATCTGCGGGGCTTCGACCCGGCCGGTCCGCCGGTCACGCCGGAACGCGCACTGCGCACGCTGCTGGAGTCGCTGGGCGCCGACGGGCGCGGTCTGCCGCAGGACGTGGACGCGCTCGCGGCACGGTACCGGACCCTGGTCACCGGCAAGCGCATGCTGGTGCTGCTGGACAACGCCCGCGATGCCGCGCAGGTGCGGCCGCTGCTGCCGGGGGCGCCCGGTTGCCTGGTCATCGTCACCAGCCGCGACCGGCTCGCCGGGCTGGTCGCCGTGGACGGCGCCCACCCCCTCCAACTCGACGTGCTCTCCGAGCCGGAAGCCCGCGCCCTGCTCATCCGGCGCCTCGGGCAGGGCCGGGTCGCCGCCGAACCGGACGCGGTCGCGGAGATCATCGCCCGGTGCGGACGACTGCCGCTGGCCCTGGCGGTCACCGCCGCCCGCGCGGCGATCCGGTCCGCCCTCCCCCTCTCGGCGATCGCCACCGAACTGCGCGACAGCGCCGACGGCCTCGACGCGTTCCACGACGGTGACGCCGCGGCCGACGTACGCGCCGTCTTCTCCTGGTCGTATCACGCCCTCACCACCGATGCCGCTCGCCTGTTCCGACTGCTCGGCCTGCACCCCGGCCCCGACGTCACCCTGCCCGCAGCAGCCAGTCTGGCCGGACTCACCATCCCGCACACCCGACGGCTGCTGGCCGAGCTCATCCAGGCCCATCTGATCGACGAACCCGTCCCAGGCCGTTACGCCGCGCACGACCTGCTGCGCGCCTACGCCACCGAACTGGCCGAGACCGTCGACCCGCCCCGGGAGGCGCGCGCGGCCCGGCACCGGATGTTCGACCACTACCTGCACACCGCCCGTGAGGCGCTCGCGTTGACCTCCCCTGACCGGCTACTGATCTCCCTGGCCCCCGCGGCCGAGGGGGTGCGCGCAGAGGATTTCGACGGTGACGTCGCGAAGGCGGTGGCCTGGTTCACCGCCGAGAAGGCGGTACTGCTCGCCGGCGTCGAACAGGCCGCCACCCACCGACACGACGCCCACGCCTGGCAACTCGCCTGGGCCGTGGCCAGCCATCTGCACCGGTTGGGTCTGTTGCGGGAGCACGAGGCCGTACACCTAACCGCCCTGGAGGCGGCGCGCCGGCTGGGCGACCGGGCAGCCGAGGCCCACGTCCTTCGCCTTCTCGCCTTCTCCACCGCGGACATGGGCCGCGTCGACGAGGCACGCGCTCATGTCGGACGAGCCATCGAACTGTTCACCGAATCGGGCGACATAAGAGCCTGCGCAGAGGGCTACTTCACGCTGACCTGGGTGGAGGAGCGGCAGGGCGATCCGGAAGCGGCGCTCGGCGCCGCGCGGCAACACCTCGCGCTCACCTTGGTTGATGACGGCCATGGTGGCGACGGCAACCGTGGGCGGACGACGACGGCGTCCGCCCTCAACGTGGTCGGCTGGTGCCAGTCATTGCTCGGGCAGCACCAGGAGGCCCTTGACCACTGCCATCAGGCGCTGGCCTTGTTCCAGGAACTCGGGGACGACGCCGGGGCGGCGGTCACCTGGGACAGCATCGGCCACGCCCACCACCACCTCGCTCAGTACGAGCAGGCCGTCACCGCCTATCGCAACGCCCTCGATCTCTACCGGTGGGTCGACTCCCCCTTGGTGACGGCAGGCACGCTCACGCGTCTCGGAGACACCCACCTGAGCGCCGCCGACCCGGAGGCGGCCCGTGCGGCGTGGGCCGAGGGGCTGGACATCCTGGATCGGATCGGCCACGCCGATGCCGAGCCCCTGCGCACCAGACTGCGTCAACTAGACGAGTCGGGTGATCCGGTGGAGGCGGACGTGGCGCCCACCGACTCGTAGTCGGCGCCCTGTTCGGAAGGCCGTGTCCCTTCCGGCCGGTATCGCGGGACACGCGTTGATGCGGAAGTCAACGATCCGTCAACGGACTGTAGACACCGTTCCGGTTGTCTTGATCGGACTGCGGGGCCTACGCGTTCGATCTGAACGACCAATGCCTTGGACGCGTTTGTGGAGCCGAGCCGCCGTTCATGGGAATCGGCGGCTCTCTCCGCACGCGGTGAAGAATCCGTATCGGTGCTTTCGGGGGCTATGAGCATGTCTGTTGAAATTCGTTCCATCCCATCCGTCGACGATCGGCGGAGACATGACGTCTCGCTGCGCCTGAGGATCCTCGGTCCGTTGGGGCTCTGGCACGCCGGTGTCGAACTGGACCCGGGTCCGCGTCAACAGGCTCACCTGCTCGCGCTGCTTCTCGCCCGCGCGGGCAGACCCGTCAGCACCGGCGAGCTGATCGGCCTGATGTGGGACGACGATGTCCCGGCCAGCGCCCTCAACATCATCCACAAGTACGTCGGCGCCCTACGACGTCTGCTCGAACCCGGACTCCCCGCCCGGGAAACCGGCACGTACCTCCACCGCCGCGGCAACGGCTACCTGTTCACCGCCGGCTCCGGGACGCTCGACCTGGTCGCCTTCCGCGAGCGGGTGGCGACGGCCCAGGCCGACTCGGCGCGGCAACGCCACGACGCCGCGCTCGACAACTACGTGGAGGCGCTCGGCCTTTGGCACGGTCCCGCAGGTGACGGCCTGACCCACGGGCCCACCGTGGTACCGATCTTCGCCGCCCTCGACGCCGAGTTCCACGACGCGTGCGTGGCGGCGACCGAACTCGCGGTGTCGCTGGCCCAGCCGGAGCGGGTACTCCCCGCGTTGTACCTGGCCGCGTCGATGGCGCCTCTGCACGAACCCGTCCAGGCCGCCCTCATCCGTGCCCTTGCCGCCGCCGGGCGGCAGGCGGAGGCGCTGTCGGTGTTCGGCACGGTCCGCGCCCGCCTCGCCGAAGACCTCGGTATCGACCCCGGTCCGGTGTTGCAGGACGCACACCGGCGCGTGCTGACGCAGACCGCGCCGTCGACGGCCACGACCGGGACGAACAGTAACTGCGGTTGTGCGCAGGAGAGTTCGCCCGACAGCATGGTCGGCCGGGCCGAGGAACTCTCGATGCTGCGGCGGACCATGGAACGGGCGTTCACCGACGGCACGGCCATCGGCGTCGTCGAAGGTGAGCCGGGGGTGGGCAAGACCCGCCTGTTGGAGGAGATCACCGCCGAGGCGGACCGGCGCGGGGCCCTCGTCGTCCGGGGCCGCTGTCTCGACGGTGATGGGACGCCCTCGATGTGTCCCTGGGTGCAGGCGATCGGCACGGTCCTCGACGGTCTGTCCTCCTCGGCCCGGGAGAAGTGGCTCGACGACGATCTCGGCCGCCTCGTCGAGCCGCGCGGTGACGTCCTCGCCGCACCGATGCTGCCGGACAACGGCTTCCGGTTCCGTCTGTTCGAGCGGGTCGTCGCCGTCCTGGGCCAGGCGTCGGCCCAGCGACCGGTGGTACTCGTGATCGATGATCTCCAGTGGGCGGACGGTACCTCGCTCCAGTTGTTCGAGCACGTGGCGGCCCGGCTGCCGGCCGGCACCGTGATCCTCGGCGCGCTGCGCGACCGTGCGCCGGCACCCGGCTCGGAGCTGTCCCGGATGCTCGCCGCGGTCAGCCGGGTGCCCGGCCATCGCCGCTTCCGGCTCGGCCCGCTCAACCGGGACGACGTGGCCGAACTGGTCCGCCGTGAAACCGGCCGGACCACCGGCCCCGGCGCTGCCGGCAGTATCTACGCCCGCACCGCCGGCAACCCCTTCTTCGTCCTGGAACTGACGCGACTGCTCGCCGCCGGCGGCGAACTCACCGACCCCGCCACGGCCAGGGCCGGGGTGCCGGCCACCGTGCGGGACGTCGTCCTCGACCGGATGGCCGGTCTCGACGGCGACGCCAGGGAACTGCTGCGGATCGCCGCACTCATCGGCCGCGACGTCGAAGTCGGCCTGCTCGCCCATGTTGCCGGCCTCGACATCGAGAGCTGCCTCGACCGCCTAGAGCCCGTGACAGCCCTCGGCATGCTTGAGTCCGGGCCGGACAATCCGTTCTCGTTCAGGTTCGCGCACGACCTGGTCCGGGAGGCGGTCTCCGCCACAACACCGCCGTCGTGGGCAATCCGAGTGCACCTGCGGGTCTCCGATGCCCTGGACAACACCGACCCCGACGGTGAGTCCGTCGCCGAGCGTCTCGCCCACCACCTGTGGGCCGCGGGCCCGCTCGCCGAGCCGGCCCGCACCGCGGCCGCGCTGGTGCGCGCGGGCGGGCGCGCGGCGGGCAAATCCGCGCTGGACAGCGCCGAGCGCCAACTGCGGTCGGCCGCGCGGGTGGCACGGACGGCGGATCTCACGGAACTGGAGCTGACCGCCCTCTCGCAGCTCACCGCGGTGGTCGGGATGCGGTCGATGTACGGCTTCTCGGCGCTCGATCTGCTGGAGCGCGCCGAGCACCTGGCCCGCCGCCTCGGCCGGGAGGCGGAGGCCACCGGTTTCCTCTACTCCCGCTGGGCCGCGCACGCCCAGGCCGCCGATCTCGACCGCAGCGGTCCGCTCGCGCGCCGTTTGCTGGACCAGGGTGAGGCGTCCTGCGACCCGTTCGTGCTCGCTTGTGGCCTGCACGCCTGGGGCATTCACGAGTGGCACGTCGGCAGAGTCGGCGAGGCATTCCGGTACCTCAGCCGGTCCAGGCCCATGGTCCTCGACCTCGCCCGGCGCGCGGAGGATCCGGTCCGCCACGACCTGCAGTTGCTCATGACCGGTCTGCTCGCGGAGATCACCGCGATGCACGGTGACGTCACGGCGGCGCGGGATCTGCTCGATGTGCTGCAGGACGCGGCGGGCGATGATCCGTACATGATCACGGTGTGGGCCACCATGGCGGCGAGGATCGCCTCCGTGGTCGGTGACCCCGTTCAGGCGCTGCACGGGGCGGAGCGGGGGATCGCCGTGGACCCGGGCTTCTCGTTCGTCTTCCTCGGCACCTACCAGCGGCTGGCCCGGTGCTGGGCGCAGGCCATGACCGGCAACGATCCGGCCGGTGCCGCGGCGGACGCGCGGCGGATCATCACGGCCAACCTCCTCGACCCGCCGCGTTCTTGCGTCGCCACCTGGTACGGGCTGCTCGGCGAGATGTGGTTGGCGGGCGGGGAGCTGGACGAGGCCGCCGCCGCCCTCGACCAGGCCGACCTGTTCCTCGACAGCCTTGGCCAGCGGTACCCGGAGGGCCTGCTCCTGCTGCTGCGGGCGCGGTTGCTACAGGCCCTCGGGGAACCCGTCGCGGTCGTCCGGACTGCCGCCGAGAAGGCTCGGGAGCTGTCCACGGAGCGGGGGGCGCACCTGTTCGCCGACCGTGCCGAAAGGTTCCTGAAAGAGCTTGAGGAGCCTGTCGGCCCATGACCGGGTCCCGCACCGACGACGCGGAATCCACAAGGAATCCAGTCGGCGATTCATCACTTTCCCACTGATCGTCAAGGGGATCTCCCTAACCTGGCACACGCCGTAACCGCCCGGCACGGCACGCCCGTGAGTGCCGTGCGTTCCCGCCCGGTGTCTCCGTGCGCGGGCAACCGCAGTGCGGCCTCCAAGGCGTGCGACACGCCCTCCAGCACATGAACCAACAACAGGGGAAAAGCAATGACGCGTTCTTACGCATCTCTCGGCATGGTGGCGGCGCTCGGCGGCGTCCTACTGCTCTCCGGGTGCGGCGGTTCCGACAGCCCGGCCGCGGCTCCGTCGGCCTCCCTGCCGGCCGCCGCCGCACCCAGCGGTGCCGCGAGCGGGTCGACCGCCGGGCAGGCGGCGGGGGCCGCGCAGCCCTCGCAGTCGACGAATCCGTCGGGCGGCTACTGGCCCGCCACCGTGCAGCTCGGCCACAACGACAAGCTGGGCAAGACCGTCGTGGACGGTGAGGGCTTCACGCTCTACCGGTTCGACCCGGACTCCGCCAACCCGTCCAAGGCGACCTGTGTGGACGCCTGCGCGGTGACCTGGCCGCCGGTCCTCGCCAACGACAAGATCGTGTTCCAGGGTCTGGACCGGGACAAGATCTCCACGGTCCAGCGGGCCGACGGCACCAACCAGGTGACCATCGGCGGCTGGCCCGTCTACCGGTTCTCCAAGGACACCGCGGCGGGCGAGACCAGCGGCGAGGGCGTAGGCGGCACCTGGTTCGCCGTGGCGCCCGACGGCTACAAGGCCAAGGACAGCAGCTACTGACGAGTCCGGCCGGGCCCGGGGCTCAGGCGAATGCCGAGTCCCGGGCCCGCGCCACACGGGGGGGGAGACAAACATGACGACGAAGCCGATCACCGTGACCGTGCACGCCGACGACCCGCTGTCGCGTGCCGGAGTCACCAGCTGCCTGCGGGGCCGCCCGGACATCGAGGTCGTGGAACGGTCCGTGGGGACCGCCGGCCACCGCTCCGTGGCGGTCGTGCTCGCCGACCGGGTCGACGCGCCGGGCGCCGCGGCCCTGCGCCGCCTGGTCCGCGGCGAGTCCCGACAGGTCGTACTGGTCGTGGACGGCCTGCGCGAACGGGAGTTGCTGACCGCGGTCGCCTGCGGAGTGCACACCTTCGTATGGCGGCACCAGGCCACCGGCGACCGGTTGGAGCAGGCCGTACGGTCCGCCGCGCGCGGCGACAGCGAGGTCCCGCCCGACCTGCTCAACCGGCTCCTCGTGCAACTCGGACGGCACGGCTCGGGCAGTCCCGTGGTGACCTCGGTCACCGGGCTCGCCGACCGCGAGGTGGAGGTACTGCGGTTCGTGGCCGAGGGGCTGGAGAACCGACAGATCGCGGGGAAGCTCGCCTACTCGGAGCGCACCGTGAAGAACATCCTGCACGGCCTGATGACCCGGATGCAGTTGCGCAACCGGGCCCACGCGGTGGCGTTCGCGCTGCGGGAGGGATACCTGTGATCCACGAGATCGACGAGGCCCTACGGCGGCTCCTCAGCGCCCAGGCGCTGCCTGGAGGCGTGGCGGAGGTCGTCTTCGACGCGCCCACCCGCGACTGGGCCGCCCGCCGCAACACGCCCACCGTGGACGCGTACCTCTACGACATCCGCGAGGAGGTGGCCCGCCGGGAGCGCGGTGCGATGGCACTGCGCGACGCGGACGGGGCGGTACGGGAACGCCGCCAGCCGCCGCGCTGGTTCCGGCTGTCGTACCTGGTCACGGCGTGGACCAAGCGCACGGAGGACGAACACCGGCTGCTGTCCGCCGTACTGGCCGGGCTGCTGCCCTACGAAGTCCTGCCCGCCGAACACCTGGAGGGCAGCACCCTGCTCGTGCTGGGTGCGGCGATTCCGCTCACGGTCGGGGTGCCGCCGGCGGAGTCCCGCTCCATCGCCGACATCTGGTCGGCGCTCGGCGGCGAGCTCAAGCCGTCGCTGGAGGTCGTGGTGGTCGCGCCGGTGCCGGTCTCACCGGACTACAAGGTGGCGCCGCCGGTACTGGAGCCGACGGTCGCCCAAGTGCGCGACATCGCGAACAGCCACGATCCCGGCGGCACTTCGCCGACGCCCGCACGGCGACGGGAGCACCGGTGAGCGACGCCCTGCTGAAGCGCCTCGCGCTGCTGCGGGAACGGGTGAGTGCCCTGGTCGAGGCGCGCAGTGGCGGGGATCCGTCGGCGGGGGATCCGCTGCGCGGGTTGTTCGTGTCCCCCGAGCGGGTGGAGCACCTGTTGGAGGGGCGCGAACGGATTCCCGTACGACTCGACGACGCGTACGGGGAAGCCGTGGCGGACGACGCTCTGGCGGAGACGGCCGCACGTTTCGGGCTCACGCGTCTCGACACCCACATCCTTCTCGCCGCCCTCGCGCCCGACGTGGACCGGGACTTCGAGCCGCTGTACGGCTACCTCAACGACGACGTCGGGCGCCGCCGCGCCAGCGTGGCCCTCGCCCTCGACCTGGCCGGGCTCGCACCGCACGACTGGGCCGCGCGGGCCCGGTTCCATCCGGGGGCACCACTGACGGCTTCCGGCCTGCTGGCCCTGGAGGATGCCGAACGGCCGCTGCCGGGGCGGGAGTTGCGTGTTCCGGAGCGAGTGATCGCGCATCTGCTGGGGGATGAGGGTCTGGATGGTGAACTGCTGGGCGCGGTCGAGCTGTTGACGGTGGGGGAGCCCACGGGACCGTTCGCGTCCCGGCTCGGGGCTCTGCTCGCCGCCCGGCCCGCCGTGGTCCACCTGAGGGGGCGCGGAGCGGAGTCCGGGACGGCGGTGGAGGTGCTGAGGGCGGCGGGCCTTCCGGTACTGCGGTACGACCCGGCGTTCGGGGACCGGCATCTGGTGCCCGTACTGCTGAGGGAGGCGCGGTTGCGCGGGGCGGGGGTCGTGGCAGGGCCGTTGCCGGAGGAGACGGAGAAGGCAGGTGCACTGGTACGGGCACTGGAGTCGTCCGGTGCCGTACCCGTGGTGCTGTTCGGCACACAACCCTTTGACCCCCGCTGGTCCGCCGCCGGTGACGTGCTCTGCCTCGACATGCCTCCCGGCGCGGCGGACACCGGGCCGCTCTGGGCGGCCCAACTGAGCGGAGAGGCCCCGGAGTTCGACCTCCCGGCAGCCGTGGCTCCGTACCGCCTCGCCCCGGAGCAGATCCGTCGCGCGGCCAGGACCGCCCGGACGCTCGCCGAGTTGGAGGGCGGGCCGCTGACCGCCGCCCACCTACAACGGGGCGCCCGGCAGCAGTCCGCGCCCGCCCTGGACCGGCACGCACGGCGGGTGACTCCCGCGGTCGGCTGGGCGGACCTGGTGCTGCCCGCGCGCCCGCGCGAGCAGTTGGAGGAACTGGTGGTCCGGGCCCGGCAGCGCGAGCGCGTGCTGGGGCAGTGGGGGCTGCGGACCGGCGGCGGACGCGGTCACGGGGTGGTCGCCCTGTTCGCCGGGGAGTCCGGTACCGGGAAGACGCTCGCGGCAGAGGTCGTCGCCGGAGAACTGGGCGTGGACCTGTACGTGGTGGACCTGTCCGCCGTCGTCGACAAGTACGTCGGCGAGACGGAGAAGAACCTGGAACGGATCTTCGCCGACGCGGACCGCACCGACGCCGTGCTCCTCTTCGACGAGGCCGACGCGGTGTTCGGCAAGCGCTCGGAGGTGAAGGAGGCGAGCGACCGCTACGCCAACCTGGAGAGCGCCTATCTGTTGCAGCGCCTGGAGTCCTTCGACGGGATCGCGGTGCTCACCACCAACCTCCGTGCGAACATCGACGACGCCTTCACCCGCCGCCTCGACCTGGTGGTCGACTTCCCCTTCCCCGACGTCGACCAGCGGCTCGCCCTGTGGCGGCAGAGCCTGGCGGGGGTGCCCTGCGCCGACGACGCCGATCCCGGCCCGTGCGCGCGGGACTTCGTGCTGGCCGGCGGCTCGATCCGGGGCGCGGTGATCACCGCCGCGTACGCCGCGGCGGGCCGGGGCGGTCGCGTCACGACGGACGACCTGCTGACCGGCGCGGTCCGGGAGTACCGGAAGGCGGGGCGGCTGGTGGTCGGCCGGGACGACCTGTAGGGACCAGGAGAAGGAACTGACGACCTGGAGAACCAGGAGCAGGATCCGACGTCCGGCGGGCCGGGCCGACACCATGTCGGCCCCGCCCCCCCCACCCGCCCACACCCCGACACCCTGCGGCGGGCCCGCCGGCGCTACACAGGGGATCGGC
>NZ_JBEXCS010000064.1:0-55655 GCF_040605395.1 Streptomyces sp. NPDC005648
GCGGCTCGGAGGGGAGCCGCCGCGGCCGGCGTGCGGGGAAATCCCGTGGACGGGCCGCCTCGCCTCCATGAGGATCTGACCCATGAGTTGGCTGCCCGAGGACTTCGTCCACCCCGTCCATGTGCCCGTACCCGGCACCGCGCTCCATCTGCGGCCGATCCGCGAGGCGGACACCCCGATCGACTATCCGGCCGTGATGGGCTCCCGGGAGCGCCTGTGGGAGATCTTCGGCCCGGCATGGGGCTGGCCGAGCGAGACGATGACGTACGAGGCGGACCGCGTCGACCTGCTGCGCCACGAGCAGGAGATCGCCGCGCACGAGTCGTTCAACTACGCGCTCCTGGACGCCGGGGAGACCGCGCTCCTCGGCTGCGTCTACATCGACCCGCCCGAACGCGCGGGCGCCGACGCGGAGATCTCCTGGTGGGTGGTGGACGACCTCGTGAACAGTGCGGCGGAAAAGGCCCTCGACGCCCTCGTCCCCCACTGGATCACCACCGACTGGCCCTTCCGCCGCCCCCGTTGCATCGGCCGGGACCTCACCTGGCGGGAGTGGCTGGCACTGCCGCCCGCCTCCTAGGTCAGCGATCCGGGCCGCCGGCTCGCTTCCTCAGCTCCCCCTTCACCACCTTCCCGCTCGCGTTCCGCGGCAGCTCCGCCACGAACTCCACCGCCCTGGGGACCTTGTAGTTCGCCATCTCCCGGCGGGACCAGGCGATCAGGTCGTCGGCCGTCAGGACCGCTCCGGGCCGCCGGACCACATAGGCCCTGCCGACCTCCCCGAGCCGCGGATCCGGTGTCCCGATCACCGCGACGTCCGCCACCTCCGGGTGCAGACCGAGGAGTTGCTCGATCTCCGCCGGGTACGCGTTGAAGCCGCCGACGATGAACATGTCCTTGATGCGGTCGGTGATCCGCAGGTTCCCCCCGCCGTCCAGCACTCCCACGTCCCCGGTCCGCAGCCAGCCGTCCTCCGTCACCACCTCCGCCGTCGCCGCCGCGTCCTCGTAGTAGCCCCGCATGACGTTGAAGCCCCGCACCAGGACCTCTCCGGGCTCGCCAGGCGCCGCCTCGACGCGGACCTCCGTGCCCGGTATCGCCCGGCCGGACGTCGAGGCGATCACCGTGGGGTCGTCGCCGCGGCGGCACATCGTGACGATGCCGCTGGCCTCCGAGAGGCCGTACGCCGTCAGGACCGTCTCCACGCCCAGCTCGCCGCGCAGCCGCTCCACCAGCCGCAGCGGCACCACCGCCGCGCCCGTCACCACCAGCCGCAGGGCGGACAGGTCATGGGCGTCCCGCGCCGGATGGTCCAGCAGGGACTGGTGGAGGGTCGGCGGGCCCGGCAGCACGGACACCCGTTCGGCGGCGATGTTGGCCAGCACCGTGTCGACACCGAACACCGACTGGGGAATCATCGTCGCGCCCCGCATGAGGCACGCCAGCACACCGGCCTTGTAACCGAAGGTGTGGAAGAAGGGGTTGACGATGAGGTAGCGGTCGCCCTGCCGCAGTCCCGCCAGATCGCACCAGATCTCGTACGCCCTGAGCGTCTGCGCATGGGTGATGACCGCCCCCTTGGAGCGCCCGGTCGTACCGGAGGTGAACACGATGTCCGAGGGCATCGAGCCGTTCAACAGGCCGACGCGCGCCGCTACTTCGGCGGCGCCCACTCCCTCCCCGCCCGCCAGGAAGTCCTTCCAGGTGAGGAAGTCGGCCGGCGCGTCGTCCGACAGCACCACCACCCGCTCCAGGCCGGGCACCCCACCCCCCTCCGCGAACGCCCGCCGCAGCGACGCCACATACGACGTCCCCAGGAAGGTCCCGGTCACGAACAGCAGCCGCGCCCCGCCGCGCCGCAGCACGTCCGCCGCCTCGCCGCCCTTGAACCGCGTGTTCAGGGGCACCAGCACCGCCCCCGCCGACACCGCGCCCAGCGCCGCGACCATCCAGTCAAGGGAGTTGGGCGCCCAGACGCCCACCCGGTCACCGATCTCGACCCCGCTCGCGATACAGGCCGCCGCCGCGCGCTCGATCCGGACGCCCAGCTCCGCGTACGTGACCCGGACCCGCCCGTCCACGACCGCCTCGGCGTCCGCGTACCGCTCCACCGCCGACCGGACCAGGCCCGGAATGGTCTGCCACTCCATGTCTCCGCGCATCGCAGCCTCCCCGAACCCAGTAGCTGACTACCCGTCAGATTAGCTGTAGCCTGACGCTCTGTCAGCTGCCCATGACTGCCCCGGCATCAAGCGGAGGTCCCCCACCATGGCCGGAATCAAGGACGCCACCGCGATCGTCGGCATAGGTCAGACACCCTTCGCCAAGAACCTCCCCGACGACGAGAGAACCCTCGCCTGCCGTGCCGTCCTCGCCGCCCTCGACGACGCCGGCATCGCCCCGAGCGAGGTCGACGCGCTCGCCTCGTACACCATGGAGGAGACGGACGAGGTGGAGCTGGCGAAGGCCGTCGGCTTCGGGGACCTCACCTTCTTCAGCAAGGTCGGCTACGGCGGCGGCGGTTCCTGCGCCACCGTCGCCCATCTCGCCGCCGCCATCGCCTCCGGCCAGGCCACCGTCGGCGTCGCCTGGCGGTCCCGGAAGCGCGGCAGCGGCCCCCGCCCGTGGACCAGCACCACGGTCCAGCTCCCCACCCCCGCCCAGTGGACCCGCCCCTTCGGCCTGCTGCGCCCGGCCGACGAGATAGCCATGCTCACCCGCCGCTACATGCACGAGTACGGCGCGACCCGCGACCACCTCTTCAACGTCGCCCTCGCCTGCCGCAACAGGGCCAACCAGAACCCCGCCGCCGTCATGTACGAACGCCCCCTCACCCGCGAGATGTACATGACCTCCCGGTGGATCAGTGAACCCCTCTGCCTCTTCGACAACTGCCTGGAGACGGACGGGGCGCTGGCCTGTGTGGTGGTCGGCGCGGAGCGGGCACGGGACTGCCGGCGAACGCCCGTCCACATCCACTCCGCCGCCCAGGGCCTGCCCGCCCAGCACCACGGCATGGTCAACTACTGGAACGACGACCCCCTCACCGGACCCGCCTGGACCGCCGCCCGGCACCTGTGGAAACACGCCGACTTCACGCCCGAGGACGTCGATGTCGCCCAGATCTACGACGCGTTCACCGCCCTCATCCCGCTCTCCCTGGAGGGCTACGGCTTCTGCGGGCGCGGGGAGGGCGGGGCGTTCACCGAGCAGGGGGCCCTGGAGATCGGCGGACGGCTGCCCGTGAACACCAGCGGCGGCGGGCTCAGCGAGGCCTATGTGCACGGCTTCAACCTCATCAACGAAGGCGTACGGCAGCTCCGCGGCACCAGCACCGCCCAGGTCCCGGACGCCGCCACCTGCCTGGTCACCGCGGGCGAAGGAGTGCCCACCTCCGCTCTCCTCCTGAGGAGCTGACATGCTGACCCCCGTCACCGACGCCGACGGCGCCCCCTTCTGGGGCTACGCTCGCCAGGGCGAACTCCGCGTCCAGGCCTGCGCCGACTGCGGCGAGCTCCGCTTCCCGCCCCGCCCCTGCTGCCCGCACTGCCAGTCCTTCGTCCACGAGTGGCGCCGTATGGAGGGGCACGGGCGGATATGGTCCTACGTCCGCCCCCACCCCCCGCTCCTGCCCGCCTACGCCGAGCAGGCCCCGTACACGGTGATCGTCGTGGAGCTCAGCGACGCGCCCCGTATCCGTCTCGTCGGCAACCTGGTCTCGCGGGCCGGCGCCCGGCTGGACTCCGTACCGCCGGGGCGGCTGCGGATCGGCGCGCGGGTGCAGGTCGTCTTCACCGGGGACGGGCTGCCGCAGTGGGTCCTGGAGCGGTCGTGACGACCGTACGGGTGCTGGCCGACAAGGACACCGGTGTCGCCGTCGTCACCCTCGACCGGCCCGGGCGGCTCAACGCCATCGACCTCACCATGCGGGACGAACTCCAGTCGGTCTGGCGGGAGTTGCGGTTCGACGACACCGTACGGGCCGTCGTACTGACCGGCGCCGGAGACCGCGCCTTCTGCACCGGCCTGGACCGGGACGCGGCGGTGCCCCAGCCCAACTCCCCCTATATGGCGGACGATCCGCTCCTGCGTGTCGGCCCCAAGTCCAACGACCTGTGGAAACCGGTGGTCGCCGCCGTGAACGGCATGGCCTGCGGGGGCGCCTTCTATCTCCTCGGCGAGTGCGACTTCCTCGTCGCCGACACCACCGCCACCTTCTTCGACCCGCACACCACCTACGGGATGGTCAGCGCCTACGAGTCCGTGCTGCTCGCCCAGCGAATGCCGTACGGCGAGGTCGCGCGCATGATGCTCATGGGCACGGCGGAACGCGTCTCGGCCCGGCGCGCCCACGAGATCGGTCTGGTCTCCGAACTCACCGAGCCCGGCGGGGCGTCGGCGGCGGCCGAGCGGTGTGCCGCCGTCATCGCCGGCGCTCCGGCCGAGGGCGTCCAGGGGACCGTGCGCGCGCTGTGGGCGGCGAAGGAGAGCGCCGTCGCCGCCGGGTTCGCCCAGGCGGCCCATCTGGTGTCGCTGGGGAACCTGCCGGACGAGCGGCAGGCCGAGTTGTTCGCGGGGCGCGGAACGTCCTTCCGCACCCGGTGACTCAGCCGGCCGCCGGAGCCAGATCCCGGACGTCGCAGTGGTCGAGATGCTTGAGGAGGGCGGCACCGGCGTCGACTCGGACCGTCTCGGTGCCGTTCGCGGGCACCTCGACCTTCGGGTGCGCGACGGACAACAGGTGACCGCCTTCGTCGTCGAAGTTCACGGTGACCTCGAAGGTGCCCGCCGTGCCGTTCGGGTTGCTGACCTCGACGGTCGTGTACGGCTGCTTCACGGTCGCACAGCTCAGCAGGACCGCCATCGCCGGCGAGGCGGAAGGGGTCGAGCCGCCGCCTCCGGTCGTCGTGGTCGTGGTCGTGTGCGACGAGGTGTCGTGGTCCTGCGACGAACTGCTGCACCCGCCACCGCTGTGATGCTTGCCGATGCCGTGATGGCGGCCCGTGGCGAAGCCCGTGAGGGACAGGACCACGAAGCCGGTGACCGCCGCGAAACGAAGAGTGCGCCCCCGTGAATGCATGCCGTCACACTAGCGAACCCCTGTCACGGGCATGCCACCGCGTGGCGACCGCCCCGCACCCGGCGTACCGTCTGGGAGGACGGCCGCCGTCCACACCCCTCCGTGACATCGGTACGACGGCCGTCACCGGCACACTCAGGCGGTCCGGGCGGTTCCCGTCCCCTTCTCCGCGTCCAGCGCGTACACACAGCGGTCCTTGCTGCACGCGTACACGACGCCGTCCTTGACCACGGGTGACCCGGTGATCTCGCCGCCGGTCGCCAGCTTCCAGCGCAGCCGGCCGTCGTCGGCCTTCAGGGTGTAGAGCAGATGGTCGGTCGAGCCGAAGTGGATACGGCCCTCCGCGACGGCCGGGGCGCCCACGATGTCGCCGCCCGACTGAAACCGCCACTTGGGCGTGCCCGTGACCGCGTCCAGGGTGTAGAGCCCCTTGCCGCTGCCCACGTGGACATGGCCCGCGGCCACCAGCACCGGGTCGATCGAGGACCGGGACTCGGTGGCGATGCGCCAGCGGTCGCGGCCGTCGGCGGCGTCCAGGGCGTAGACCGTGCCGAGGTAGTCGGCGAGGTAGATGCCGCCGCCCGTGACCGCCGGGCCCGGCGCGAAGGCCGGCGGCGAGAGGAAGACCGCCGGGGCCTCGAAGTGCCACTTCACATGGCCGCTCGCGATGTCCAGGGCCAGCACCCTGGTGCCCGCCGACACATACACATAGCCGTCCGGCGCGTGGGTCACCCGGACCGGGACGCCACCGCAGGAGGCCGCGTCGCCGATCGGGTACGACCAGCGCTCCTCGGCCGTACGGGCGTCCAGGGCGCGCAGCCGGGCGTCCTGCCAGACGTAGACCGTGCCGTCGTGGACGGCGGGGCCGGCCTCGGGGGACTCGAAGTCGGTCTGCGCGCCGGTCAGCTCCCACAGCTTCTGGCCGTTGGAGGCCTCCCAGGCCTGGACACCGCCGCCGCGGGTGCCGGTGACGACCGTGCCCCGGTCGGCGTGCAGGGAGTACACCCAGGCGTCCGTCTGCAGCCGCCACAGGTCGGCGCCCTCACGGGCCTCCAGGGCGAACAGGGTGGGGCCGTCGGAGGCGTGGATACGGCCGTCCGCGACCGCCATCGACCAGGCGACGTCCCGGGTCTTGAAGCGCCGGCGGCCGGTCCCGACGTCCAGGGCGTGCACCTCGAAGGAGGTCACATAGACCAGGTCACCGGCGACGGAGGGGGTACCCCAGACGTCGTTCGACATCCGGAAGCGCCAGGGCCGCCAGCCCGCCGCCGTCTCCGGGGGCGCGGGCGGGGACGGCACGACGGCGCCCACGGCGGGGTCGGCGCCGTTGACACCGGGGCGGGGCTTGGCCCAGGAGGCGGCCAGGGCGGCCTCCGGCGGGGGTGCCTTGACGGCGGCGGCGCGGACGTCGGCGACGCGCGGGCCCGGGCCGATCGGCACCTGGGCGCCGGCCAGCCGGACCGGACCGGTGTCGGGGGCGCCGACGGGGACGGGCGCCGGGATCACCGGGTCGTGCGAGGGCGGGGGCGGCAGCTGCGGCTGGGCCGGGCGGCCGCCGGTGCTGCGGCCGGGGCCGCCCTGCGCGGGCCGGTTGGCGGGGCGGCCGCCGCGTCCGCGGTCCTCGATGAGGGTGACCGCCTTGTCGGGCAGCCAGGCCGACGCCGTACCGCTGTCGTCGGTGCCGGAGCCGAACAGATGGGGTGCCAGCTGGGCCTGGAGGTCGGCCGGGTTGGGGCGGGCGGTGGCCTCCATCTGCATGCAGGACTCGATCAGCGGGCGCAGCTCGTTCGGGAGCCCTTCGAGGTCGGGGCCCTCGCGAAGCAGCATGAAGACCGTCTCGACCGGGTTGGCGCCGTGGAAGGGCGGATGTCCGGTGGCGGCGAAGACGAGCATGGAGCCGAGCGAGAAGACATCGCTCGCGCCGGTGACGGACCGCGAGTCCTTCGCCTGTTCCGGCGACATGTAGGCGGGGGTGCCGACGGCCACGTTCGTCATGGTCAGACGTGTGTTCGAGACACCCGAGGCGATACCGAAGTCGATCACCCGGGGGCCGTCCTCGACCACCAGCACGTTCGACGGCTTGAGGTCGCGGTGGACCAGGCCGGCGCCGTGGATGGACTGGAGGGCCTCGGCCACGCCCGCCGCGAGCCAGCGCACGGCCTGGGCCGGGAGGGGCCCGCACTCGTTCACTATCTCCTCGAGCGAGGGCGCGGGAACGTAGGCGGTGGCCAGCCACGGCACGGCCGCGCGCGGGTCGGCGTCGACCACGGCCGCCGTGTAGAAGCCGGAGACCGCCCGGGCCGCCTCCACCTCGCGCGTGAAGCGCACACGGAAGAGCTGGTCCTCGGCGAGCTCCGTGCGGACCGTCTTGATCGCCACGCGCCGGCCGGACGCCGAGCGCGCGAGATAGACCAGCCCCATGCCACCGGCACCCAGCCGTCCCAGCACCTCGAACGGCCCGATGCGCCGCGGATCGTGCTGCGTCAGCTGATCGACCACTTGCCTGCCACCTCCCCGTACGGGCCCCGTCCACATACATATGTACGCGACCCCGTGCAGCGTCTCACCACCGCACCGCCATGGCGGCACGCACCCCGATTCTTCCTGGCCCCGGCACTGGTTGCGAACTCAGGATCAAATCGGGGTGTCTCATCCCAAAACGGTAGGTTTCCCGGCCCGGGATCAGTGCTCCGCCCGCTCCAGTACGGCGAACGACGCTCCTTGATTGTCGGTGACGACCGCCACCTTTCCGTACGACGTCTCGAATGGTGGCGCCTGGACCCGGCCACCGAGCCTGCTCACCGTCCCCAGGACGGCCTCACAGTCCTGGACCGCGAAGTGGACGACGAAGTGGGGCGGCATTTCGGCCGGAAACACCTCCGACACCGCCGCCCGGCCGAAGTCCGGCTCGGCGTCCGGCCCGAACAGGGCGTCGTGGAAGAGCTCGCCGTAGAAGGTGTTGGCGGCCTCGGTGTCCCTGGCGTACAGCTCGGCCCAGACGAAGGTGCCGAACTCGTGCCGCTTGCCGAAGCCGGGGTGGGTGCCCGGCTCCCAGAGGCCGAAGACGGCGCCCTCGGGGTCGGTGACCAGGGCGGTCGTGCCCAGATCGCCCACCGGCAGGGGCGCGGTGACGACCTGCCCGCCCGCCGCCCAGACCCGGTCGGCGAGCGACTCCACGTCCGGCGTCGCGAAGTACACCGTCCAGACGGTGGGCATACGCCCGTCCGCCTTGCGCGCGAGCGCGGCGACCGGCTCCCCGTGGTGCAGCGCCCAGACGGAGCCGCCGTACGGCTGCTCCCGGAAGGTCCACCCGAAGAGCTCACCGTAGAACCGCTTCCCCGCCTCTACGTCGGGAAGCTGCGCGTCCACCCAGCAGGGGACGCCCTCTCCGTATGCGGATGCCCTGTTTTCGGCCATACCGCCAAACTAACGGCGCCTTGCGCACCCCGCAGGACCAGGCACACCCGCCTCCATACACCCATGCACCCCATTTGCAGTCGGCCGAATCGCGCTCCGATCACCCCTCGGTAAGCTGACGGCATGACAGGACAAGTGCGTACCGTCGACGGCCGCGTGGCCGGCCGGCGTGGGCAGGCGACCCGGCAGAAGCTGCTCGACTGCCTCAGCGAGATGCTCAGCTCCTCCCCTTACCGGGACGTCAAAGTCATCGATGTCGCCCGGAAGGCGGGGACTTCACCCGCGACCTTCTACCAGTACTTCCCGGACGTCGAGGGCGCCGTCCTGGAGATCGCCGAGCAAATGGCCACCGAGGGCGGGCAGTTGACCGAACTGCTCGAAGGCCGCTCATGGGTCGGCAAGGCGGGCTGGCAGACCGCGCAGGAACTCGTGGACGGATTCCTGGAGTTCTGGCGCAAGAACGACGCGATCCTCAGGGTCGTCGACCTCGGTGCGGCCGAGGGCGACAAACGGTTCTACAAGATCCGTATGAAGATCCTGAACTCCGTGAACAACTCCCTCGCGGACTCGGTCGCCGAACTGCAGTCCAAGGGCAAGGTCGACAAGGACGTGAACCCGGCCGCCGTCGCCGGTTCACTGGTCGCGATGCTCGCGGCCGTCGCCTCGCACCAGAAGGGCTTCCAGACCTGGGGTGTCAAACAGGCCGAACTCAAGCCCAACCTGGCGCTGTTGGTGCACCTGGGCGTGACCGGAAAGAAACCGACCAAGTAGGACCAGCACCTTTCAGGCTCCCCGTCCTGTCTGGCAGGCGGTGGCTCACCCAGGTGGGCCACCGCCTGCTGTGTTACCGCCGTACCGCGCTGAACGGCCGACGGCCGCGTTCCGTACATATAGGGGAATACCTCGCGAAAGGAGAGGCGATCATGAACCTCCTGAAGCACTCGGCCGTCGCCGTGGCCTCGGTCGCCCTGGCCACCGGGGGCGCGGGCGTCGCCTTCGCGGGCCAGCCCGGCCAGTCCTGCGAGGACACCCCCCACCAGCCCGGGAACTCCGTCAGCGCCCCCGGCTCCGCCTTCAACCCCGACGGTATCGCCGGTACCCGTTACGCGGGGTCACCGGGCACCCCCTCCCTGAACTCGGGCAACACCCACGCGGTCTCCCAGTACGACGTGGCCTGCACCACCAACCAGTCCGACTGACACCGCGGCCGTTCATCTCCGTACGATCCTGAACAGCCGTATTTCCCGCTCCACCCGAGCCTGATATGTGGCGTAGGGCGGCCAGAAAGCGAGTGCCGTCCTCCACACCGCCGCCCGTTCCTCGCCCTCCAGCAGGAAGGCGCGGACGGGAACGTCCTCGCCCCTCCAGCTGACCTCGGCCTCGGGGTGGGCGAGGAGGTTGTGCGTCCAGTTGGGGTGGCCCGTGCGGCCGAAGTTGGAGCCGATCAGGATCCAGCTCCGGCCGCCGTCCTCGGGCATGCACGCGAGCGGCGTCCGGCGCGGCTGCCCGCTGCGCGCGCCCGTGGACGTCAGGATCACTCCGGGCAGCATCTGCGCGCTGAGCAGCACCTTCCCCCGCGTCAGCCGGTGCACGGCGCGATCCAGCGCCGGAATGACATGCGGGGCCACCTTCGCGAAGCCCCGCGTGGACGAGACCCTCTGCACCACACGTTCGCCGATCACACCGACACCTCCCGGCCCTCGAAGAGTCGCGCCGCCGCGGCCGCGTGCGCCCGCAGCCGGTGGACCGGCCCGAAGAGCAGCTCGTCGCCGGAGGCGCGCTTGAAGGAAAGATGGGCCTCGTGCTCCCAGGTGAAACCGATACCGCCGTGGAGCTGTATCCCCTCGGCGGCGGCGGAGCGCAGCGCTTCGAGCGCCTGCGCGAGAGCCAGCCCGCCCACCCTCTCCTCGTGCGCGCACGCCCAGGCCGCGTAGTACGCCGCCGAGCGCGCCGCCTGCACCTGCACATACACATCCGCCAGCCGGTGCTTGACCGCCTGGAACGATCCGATCGCCCGCCCGAACTGCTCCCGCTGCTTCACATACTCGACGGTCCGCTCCAACGCCCGGTCGGCGGCTCCGACGGCCTCGCACGCGAGGAAGGCGGCGGCCTGATCCCCGACGGCGGCGAGGGCACCGAGGACATCCGTCTCGCCGTTCCCGTCCGCCCCATCCGCCCCGGATTCCCCGTCCTGTCCATCCGCCCCGAGCAACTCCGCTTCCACGTCACGGAGTTGGACGCGCGCCTGCGGCCGGGTCGCGTCGAGCGCCGTCTGCCGTACGCGCACCACCCCCTCGGCGTCCCCCGCCACGAGGAACAGCAGCGTCCGCGACCGGGCGAACCCCCCGGCGTGCGCGGCCACCACCAGCACCCCCGCGCTGTGTCCGTCGAGCACCTGTTCGGCCTGGCCGTACAGCCGCCACCCCTGCCCCACCCGTCTCGCCTGCACTCCCCCCGCCCGGCCGCCGCCCGCCCACTCCCCGCCGTTCTCCCCGGTCAGGGCGAGGGCGGTGGCGAGCGCGGCGCCCGGGACGGCGAGGGCGGCGGTGAGGGAGCCGGCGGCGAGACGGGGCAGCAGGGCGGCGCGCTGGGCCTCGGTGCCGAGGGCCAGGATCAGGGGGCCGGCGAGGACGGCGGTGGCGAGCAGGGGCGTCGGCGCCAGCGCCCGCCCCATCTCCTCGGCCGCCAGGGCGAGTTCGGTGAACGAGCAGTCCACGCCCCCGTACCGCTCGGGAAGGGCGAGTCCGGGCAGCCCCAACTGGTCGGCGAGAAGGGTCCACAGCGCCGGGTCGCAGCCGTCCGGGGTGTCGACGGCGGCCCGCAGCTCCTTCGCCCCGCAGCGCTTGCGGAGCAGTTCGCGCAGGGTGCGCCGGATCTCGTCCTGTTCGGCGGTGAAGCTCGCGTCCATGGCTCTTCCCTCCGGATCTGACGGCCCGTCATATTAGGGGGGCCGGAACGAGATGCCCAGGGGCAGGAGACCTCTCATGACGCGCGGGAACCGCAAAGTCGCCGTGGTCGGCGTCGCCCTGTCCGACTGCGGGCGGGTGGACGACGCGACCCCGTACACGCTGCACGCCCAGGCGGCCCGCCGTGCCCTCGCCGACGCGGGCCTGGAACGCCGCCATGTCGACGGCTTCGCCTCGGCGGGCCTGGGCACCCTGCCGCCCGTCGAGGTGGCCGAGTACCTGGGCCTGCGCCCCACCTGGGTCGACTCCACGGCGGTCGGCGGCTCGACCTGGGAGGTCATGGCGGCGCACGCGACGGACGCGATCGCCGCCGGGCACGCCGACGCCGTACTGCTGGTCTACGGCTCCACGGCCCGCGCCGACATCAAGGCGGGCCGCCGTACGGGCGATCTGTCCTTCGGGGCGCGCGGGCCGCTCCAGTTCGAGGTCCCCTACGGTCACACCCTCATCGCCAAGTACGCGATGGCCGCCCGCCGCCACATGATCGAACACGGCACCACCGTCGAGCAGTTGGCTCAGGTGGCGGTACAGGCGAGGGCGAACGCCGCCCTGAACCCGGACGCGATGTTCCGCGCCCCGGTCACCGTCGACGACGTCCTGTCCGGCCCGATGATCGCCGACCCCTTCACCAAGCTGCACTGCTGCATCCGCTCCGACGGCGGGGCGGCGGTACTGCTGGCGGCCGAGGAGTACGTACGGGACTGCCGTACCGCCCCCGTGTGGGTGCTGGGCACCGGGGAGCACGTCTCGCACGCGGCGATGTCGGAGTGGGAGGACTTCACGGTGTCCCCGGCGGCGGTCAGCGGCCGGCTGGCGTTCGAGCGGGCGGGGGTGGGGGCGGCGGAGATGGACTTCGCGCAGCTCTACGACGCCTTCACGTACATGACCCTGGTGACCCTGGAGGACCTGGGCTTCTGCGCGAAGGGCGAGGGCGGGGCGTTCGTGGAGAAGGGGCGGCTCAGGGTCGAGGGCGGGGAGCTGCCGGTCAACACGGACGGGGGCGGGCTGTCGGCCCAACACCCCGGGATGCGCGGGCTGTTCCTGCTCGTGGAGGCGGTACGGCAGCTGCGGGGCGAGGCGGGGGCGCGCCAGGTGCACGCGCGGGACGGGGCGCTGCCGCGACTGGGCGTGGCCTCCGGGACAGGCGGCTGGTTCTGCTCCTCGGGCACGGTGGTCCTGGGCCGGGACTGACCCGGGCTCCCAAGCCGGAACCTGGGGCGCCGGGTCAGCTCACGCTCGTGAGGAGCTGTCCGACGGGGTGGCGCCCGTCGTAGGCGTAGACGTGGATCCGTGCCGTGGTGCCCTCCTTCACCGGGACGAGGGAGAAGTCGACGATCCGGCCGGAGCGGTCCTCGGCCACCTTCAGGAGCCGCACGGACGACACCGGGGTCACGACGACCGTACGGCCGTGGGAGCAGTCGTCGGAGAGGGAGACGATGTGGGGCGGGAGCGGGGTCGGGGACCGGGTGAGGCGGGCGGGGAGGTGGGACCAGCCGTCGGCGGGGGCGGGCGGCATGCCCCGCGTGGACCGGCTCAGGGTGTCCGCGCCGATGCCCATGGCACCGCTCCAGAAGGTGACTCCGCAGCGTTTGAAGGGGGGCGCGGCGTGCACGATCTCGGGGTTCCCGCAGCCGGAGCAGCCGATGACGACGGGGAGGAGACAGGCGGCGAACAGGGAGACCCTCGTACGGACGCTGATGTGGACGCTCATATGAAGGGGACGGAGGAGCGGGGGGATTCGTTCGCCGCCGCCGGGTGATACTCGGCGCATGAGCCACGAGCACCAGGACCATGAAGACGCCCAGGACCGGGACCTGCACGGGCTGCTGCGATCACTGCGGGTCTGGGACCCGGAGGTCACCACGCTTCCGCCCTTCGATCCGGCGTCGGCCCCCGACGCCCCGCTCCCCCTCTTCACCACCTGGTTCGCGGAGGCGGTCGCGGCCGGACAGGCCGAGCCGCACACGATGTCCCTGGCCACCTCGGACGACGCCGGCCTGCCGGACGTACGGATCGTGATGCTGCACGGCGCGGACGAGGACGGGTGGGCCTTCGCGACCCACTCCGGGAGCCGCAAGGGACGGCAGCTGGCGAGCCGTCCGTACGCCGCCCTCGGCTTCTACTGGCCGGCGCTGGGCCGCCAGGTCCGCCTGCGCGGCCCGGTGACGGCCGCCCCCGCCGCCGAGTCGCAGGGCGATCTGCACGCCCGCTCCACCGGCGCCCTGGCCGCCGCGCTCACCGGCCGCCAGAGCGAAGTGCTGGGCTCGGCCGAGGAGTTGGCGCGGGCCTCCCAGGAGGCCTGGGAGCGGGCGCGCCGCGAGCCGGACGCGCCCGTACCGAGCTGGACCCTGTACCGACTGCGGCCGGACGAGGCGGAGTTCTTCCAGGGTGACGAGCGACGACGGCACGTACGGCTCAACTACTGGCGGGAGGACGGGGGATGGGTGAGGGAGCTGCTCTGGCCGTGAGGCGCCCCGAGAGGCGGCACGGATTCAGGGGAGCCGGGGCTCCGGGTCGGTCGTCAGGCGGCCGTGCAGATGCATGTCCCGGAACGTGTCGTACCGTCCCGCCTCGAACATCGCGCCGCGCAGGGTCCCCTCGTAGCGGAAACCGCATCGCTCGGCTATCCGGCAGGACGCCTCGTGTCCGACCGCGTGGTCGAGTTCGAGCCGGTGCAGCCCCAGTTCGTTCAGGGCCCAGCGGGACGCCACGGCCAGGGCGTGGGTGGCGACGCCCCGCCCGCGGGCCTCGGGCAGCACCCAGTAGCCGACGCGGGCGTTGCTCAGCACCGGGTTGATGAGGTTGACGCCGATGTGGCCGAGGGCCGTGCCGGTCTCGGCGTCGGTCACGCAGTACGAGGCCGAGGAGCCCTCCACGGCGCTCACCACCTTGGCGCGCAGCGACTCACGGGCCGACTCCAGGTCGGTGACCGGGTGGAGCGGGGTGTTCCAGCGCCGGAAGTCCGGGTCGGTGAGGCCGCGCAGCCAGGTCCGCAGATCGGCCTCGGAGCCCGAGTCCCACAGCCGCAGCCGGAGGCCGTGGCCGTGCAGTACGGGGAAGGGGGACACCATGCGGCGCGTGTGGAGGGAGGCCATCGCTCCATTCAAGCCCGTTCCGATGGGCCGTGCGGCGCCTTTGCGGCGGGGAGGGCTGCCTCCCCCGGCCGGAACACCGGCGTGCCGTCCCGGAACGTCACCTCCAGCTCCATCCCGGCCCGCAGCCCGCCCGGCTCGCACCCCACGACCTCGGTCATCATCCGCGGCCCCTCCGCCAGATCGACCACGGCGGCGACGTACGGCGTCCGCTGCCCGAAGGGCGGCAGGTCGTTGCGGTGCACCACGGACCAGGTGTAGAGCGCGGCCCGTCCGCTCGCCGGCTCCCAGGTCACGTACTCGCTCCAGCAGTACGGGCAGAACTCCCGCGGATAGTGGTGCGCCCGTCCGCAGGCGCCGCAGCGGCGGATCAGCAGCCGGCCCTCGGCGGCGGCGTCCCAGTAGGTACGCGTGAAGGCGTCGGCCTCGGGCACGTCGAAGCGCGCGGTCATCCGAACCACCCGACCGCCGCGTCCACCGACCACACCTGCCACGACATCCCGAACAGCCCGACCACCGACATCAGGGCCATCATCGAGTTCTGCCCCTGCTCGGCGACCTCGTGGATCATGAGCGTGAAGTAGAGGACGTTGAGGAGCAGCCCGCCGACCAGCGCGACGGGCGTCAGGAACCCGGCGATCAGCCCGAGCCCGGTCGCCAGCTCCGCGTAGACCACGATGTACGCCATCGTCCGCGGCCGGGGCGCCACCATCACCTCGAAGCCGGAGCGCACGGCGTGCCAGCGGTGCTTCGCCGCGATGCCGGCCGCCCACTGGATGCCGGTGCCGCGTTCGAACCAGGCCTTGCGGTCCTTGTGCCGCCAGCTCTCCAGCCACCACAGGCCGAGGCCTATACGCAGGACGGCCAGCCATTCCGCGCCACTGAGCCAGATCGAGTCCATGAATCTGACGGTACGTCAGATGGACGTATCCCGGAAGCCGCCCGTGCGTCCGCCGTGAAGCTGTGGGGTCGCCACGAAGGGGCGACAGATTGTTGGCGATTTTGTCCGCACTCCCGCTGGATTCACAGACGCAAGCCGAGCCACAAGAAGTAACCCGGCGGTCGCGTCACCCCCAGTACGCTCTGGCTGGGGGTGACGCACAGGTGAGGGAACTGCAGTTGGTCGTCGCGGCGACCAGCGACCGCTTCGACGCCGACGACGACAGATGGCTTTCCCAGGTACGGCTGCTCCACCAGGACCTCAGCCGGGAAGGGCCGTTGACGGTCCGGACGGCGGGCGGCGGCCTCGCCGGCGCGAAGGGCGCCGGGCCGCAGGAGGTGGCCGTGGTGGTCGCCTCGGGCGCCGTCAGCGGGATCGTGGCGATCATCACGACCTGGCTCAGACTGGGCAGGGACCGCTCCATCCACGTCTCCTGGGACGACCCGGACGGAAGCCGGCGCACGTTCACCGTGGACGCCACCAACGTCGACAACGCCACGCTCCGGTCCGCGATCGAGCACGGCCTGGGCACGGCGGGCGGAGACGGCGACCCGGGTGACTGAGCAGGGCGTCTCCTACCGCGCCCTCCTCATGGGCAACGCCGACTTCCCCGACGAGCCGGGCCTACGCCCGCTGCTGGGCCCGGCGAACGACCTGCGGGCCCTGCACGACGCGCTGACCGACCCCGAGGTGGGCCTGCCCTGGGACGTGACCGTGCTGGCGGAGAGGACGTCCCAGGAGGTCAAGGAGGAGCTGGACGACTTCTTCCAGCGGGCCACGCGGCGCGACCAGTTGCTGGTCTACTACAGCGGACACGGCCTGCTCGACGCGCAGAACCGGCTCCATCTGTGCACCCGCGACACCACCGTCGAACGGCTGCGCACCCGCGCGGTACGGCACTCGGACATCACCGAGCCGATGAACGACTGCGCCGCGCCCGCGATCATCGTCGTCCTGGACTGCTGCTTCAGCGGCTGGGCCACCGCCGCCAAGGGAACCGACGCCGCGGCCCTGTTCGCCGGCCGCGGCCGGTTCGTCATGACCAGCTGCGGCCGCCTGGAGACGGCGGCCGACGCCCCGTCCCCGGACCGCCCCAGCCCCTTCACCGCCGAGCTGGTCACCGGCCTGCGGCACGGGGTGACGGGCGGGGACGGGGACTTCACGGTGGAGGACGCCTACCGCTACGTCGACGCCCGCCTCCGGGGCTCGGGCCAGCGCCCGGAGATGAAGGCGGACGGGCGGGTGGGGCAGGTGGCGCTGGCGCGGAGGCCGAAGCGGCCGGGGCCGGACGCCGTGCGGGAGACCGGGGAGCCGGACACACGGCCGTCCTTCACCGACGCCCACGGTGAGACCGTACGACCGCGTGTCGAGACCCATTTCTCGGGCGTGCTGCACGTCCTGCTCGACAAGCCCGAGGGCACCTTCAGCGTGTACGGACCGGATCTGACCGGGGCGGCGCCCGGCACCCCGCTGGAAGGCTGGTGGTTCACACCCGGGCTGCTCCGCCGACGGAGGCGGCGGCTGACCGGGGCCGCGACTGCCGACGGCGGCGTCCTGTTCACCCTGCCGGACGACGCGGGAACGTTCTCGTGGCCGGCAGGGCAGCTGGCGGATCTCAATGCGTCCTGGGCCGAAGGGCGCTGGCCGTCCTCCCCGCGGCCCACCCAGCCGGACGCGACCCACACCGTTCTCGCCGCCCGGGATCCGGTCTACGCGCAGGGGCCCGGCGACATCCGCGCGGGCCTGGTGTGTCTGGCGCTCGGCGCCATCACCGGGACGGTCTATCTGTCGTTCTTCCGCTCGGGCACGCACAACCTGGCCGGGGCGGCGGCAGTCGTCGGTCTGCTCACGGTCGCCGGTTCGTGTCTGTGGTTCCTGCCGGCCATCACGTCCGTCGCCTGGAACTCCTCCAGACTGCGCCGGTTCGTGCGGCTCCCGCCGCTCCCCGCCACTCCGATGCTGATGCGAGGCCGGATCGACCCCGGACGTCTGGTCGTCGGCAACCACGGAGCCGCGCGGATTCCGTCCTCGGCCGAGGTCATCGTCTGGTCGGAGGACTTCCGCCTCAAACTATCCGCGGAGCGCTACAGACAGGCCATCGCCGGCGGGGCTCCGCCGTTCGGCTCCGCGGAGCCCCTGGCGGTGAAGGTGATCGGCCTTCCCGCACCGGGCCAGTGGATCGCCGTACAGACCCCGCACGGAGTGCTGTGGCCGGACGGCCGGGCCGAGGCCTGCTCACCCCGCGAACTCGCCGAGGCGCTCGGCGCACCCGACCCCACCTGACCCCCACAACCAGGTGGCCTACGCCACAAGCCCCACCCACTCCTCCTACACCCGTGATCAATCCGGAACCAATTCCCCTCTTGACCGAGACCCAACAAACCGGCATGTCATTACGCTCGCGAACATGGCCGACTCCGCACCGCCCCCGACCCCCTCGCCGGGCCTCCCCGTCTACGTCGTGGGCGGCGGCCCCGCCGGGCTCTCCGTCGCGTACGCGCTGCGGGCCCGGGGCATACGGGCCGTCGTACTGGAGAAGTCCGACGCGGTGGGCGCGTCCTGGCGGCGCCACTACGACCGCCTCCACCTGCACACCACCCGCCGTCTCTCCGCCCTCCCCGGCCTGCCGATGCCCCGCCGCTTCGGCCGCTGGGTGGCCCGCGACGACGTGGTGCGGTACCTGGAGAAGTACGCCGAGGTGCACGAGCTGGAGATCGTCACCGGCGTGGAGGTCGACCGCGTCGAGCGCACCCCCGACGGCACCGCCTGGCTGCTGCACGCCACCGGCGGACGGGAACTCACCGGCGCCGCCGTGGTCGTCGCCACCGGCTACAACCACACCCCGTACGTCCCCGACTGGCCCGGCCTGGACGGCTACACCGGCGACTTCACCCACGCCTGCGACTACCGCGCCCCGGCCCCCTACGCCGGCCGGGACGTCCTGGTCGTCGGCGTCGGCAACACCGGCGCCGAGATCGCCGTGGACCTGGTGGAGGGCGGCGCCTCCCGGGTGCGGCTCGCCGTCCGCACCGCCCCGCACATCGTCCGCCGCTCGACGGCCGGCTGGGCCGCCCAGTACACGGGCGTGCTCGTACGACGGCTGCCGGCCGCGGTGGTGGACCGGCTGGCCCGGCCGATGGCGAGGCTGAGCGTGCCCGACCTGTCCGCACAGGGCCTGCCCCGCCCGGACACCGGCCTGTACACCCGCGCCAAGCAGGGCGCGATCCCGGTCCAGGACGTCGGTCTCATCGACGCCGTGCGCAAGGGCCGGATCGAGGTCGTGGCCGCCGTCGAGGGGTTCGAGGCCGGCAAGGTGGTGCTCGCCGACGGCACCCGGATCTCCCCGGAGGCGGTCGTGGCCGCGACCGGATACGTCCGCGCGCTGGAGGGCCTGGTCGGCGGCCTCGACGTGCTCGACGCGCGGGGCGGACCGGTCGCCCACGGCTCCCGCACCCCGAAGGACACCCCCGGGCTGCACTTCACCGGCTTCACCACTCCCATCAGCGGCACTCTGCGCGAGGTGGCGATGGACGCCGAGAAGATCGCGAAGGCCGTGGTGAAGCAGGGCGGGAACGCGCTGTCCCGGCTGCCCGGATGACGTAGAAAGTCACAACTCCCTTCCCTACGACTCCCGTTGCTCATGTGCCAGATGTGGCGGGAGCGTTGAAGTGTGCCCCCACGCGGGGCCAGAATCTGAACACTGCTCACTTTCTGGCTCCACATTCTCTCCACACGGAGGACGCACGTGGCACGCGAAAGACAGCACCACCCCCGCCCGGTCAACGGTCTCTCCCGGCGCTCGCTCCTCGGCGGCGCGGCCGCGGCGGCGGGCGCGGTCACCCTCACCGGCACCGCGGCGGGCACCGCCTCGGCGGCCTCCACCCGGGACGTGGACGTGGCGATCGTCGGCGGCGGGATCGCCGGACTGACCGCGGCCCGCGACCTGGTGGCCGGCGGCAGGACCGTGGCCGTCCTGGAGGCCCGCGACCGGGTCGGCGGCCGGGTCGTCAACCTCTCCCTGGCCAACGGCGGTTTCACCGAGGGCGGCGGCGAGTTCATCGGCCCCACCCAGGACCGCATCAAGGCGCTCGCCGACTCGCTCGGCGTGGCCACCTTCACGACCTACAACACCGGCAAGAACCTCCTCTACAAGGACGGCACCCGCACCCCGTACGCCACCGACGGCCTCCTCGGCGCGGTCCCGCCGATCGACGCGGCCGGGCTCGCCAACGCGGCGATCGTGCAGGCCGAGTTGGACGACATGGCCAAGACGGTGCCGGTCGACGCGCCCTGGACGGCGGCCAAGGCCGCCGAGTGGGACAAGCAGACCTTCGAGAGCTGGCTGAACGCCAACGCGGTGATCCCGTCCGCCAAGTTCCTCCTCGACCTGGCCTGTACGTCGATCTTCTCGGCGCAGCCCCGCGAACTCTCCCTGCTCTACGTCCTCTTCTACATCGCCGCGGCCGGCAACGAGTCCAACGTCGGCACCCTGGAACGCCTCACCGACACCGCGAACGGCGCCCAGGAGTCCCGCTTCGTCGGCGGCTCCCAGCAGGTGCCGATCAAGCTGGCGGCCACCCTCGGCGACCGTGTGGTGCTGAGCGCGCCGGTGCGCTCCATCGCCCTCTCCGGCGGGAAGTACGTCGTCACGGCGGACGGCGTCACGGTCACGGCCAAGCGCGTGGTGGTCGCCGTACCCCGCCCGCTCGCCACCCGTATCGCCTTCGACCCCCTGCTCCCCGCCGAGCAGGACCAGCTGGCCCAGCGTCTGCCGATGGGCTCGATCGGCAAGGCGATCGCCGTCTACGACACCCCCTTCTGGCGCGCCGACGGGCTCAACGGCCAGGCCGTCAGCGACTCCGGCGTGGTCCGCTCCACCTTCGACAACTCCCCGCCGGACGCCTCCTACGGCGCCCTGATGGGCTTCATCGAGGCCGACGAGATACGGGCCTACGACGCGGCGAGCGTCGACGACGTCAAGGCGGCCGTCCTCAAGGACTACGTCAACTACTTCGGCGCCAAGGCCAATTCGCCCTCCTCCTTCGTCCTCCAGCGCTGGGACAACGAGGGCTTCTCCCGCGGCGGCCCGGTCGCCTACGCCCCACCCGGCGTCCTCACCGAGTACGGCGCCGCCCTGCGCAAGCCGGTCGGCGGCATCCACTGGGCCGGCACCGAGACCTCCACGTACTGGACCGGCTACATGGACGGGGCGGTGCGGTCGGGGGAGCGGGTGGCGAAGGAGGTGCTGGCCGACCTCTGATCCGGTCGCCCCGGGGTGCCGGTGGCCGCTGTTCCGGAGGCCTCCGTTCCGGTCGCTCCTGTTGCCGGTTCACCAAGTTTGTGTGCACGGCGGTTCCTGACACTGTGTCAGTTCGCTTAATCTGACACAACGTCAGTTAATTGTGCTGTCACACAGGAGCGGGCGGACCGATGCTTGGATCAACCCACGGCACCCTCACCACCGACTCCCGCCGGGCCCGGGTCATCGCCTGCGGTGAACAACCCGGGCCCGCCGTTCACGGCCGGCCGGCCGAGGTCGACGATCTCGATGTCAGCGGCCGGCCGTTGTATGCCGACGTCCCCGATCTGGACCGGTTCTTCCGGCCCGAGTCCGTCGCCGTGATCGGCGCCTCGGACACCGAGGGGCGGCCGAACACCGGTATCACCCGGCAACTGGTCGCCTGGGCCGAACGGGTCGGGGCACGGCTGCACCCCGTGCACCCCACCCGCCCGTCCGTCTTCGGCATACGCTGCTTCCCCTCCGTCGCCGACCTGCCCGAGCAGATCGACCTCGCCGTCCTGCTGCTCGCCGACCCTCTCCCGGTGATCGAGCGACTCGCCGAGGCCAAGGTGAAGTTCGCGGTCGTCTTCGCCTCCGGGTTCGCGGAGACCGGCGAGGAGGGCGCCGCCGCGCAGGAGCGTCTCGCCGCAGCGGTGGCCCGCTCCGGCATCCGTCTGCTCGGCCCGAACACCAACCTGAACGCCTTCGAGCGGTTCCGGGACGACCTCGAAGGGCCCGCGATCGCGCTCATCACCCAGTCCGGCCACCAGGGCCGCCCCGTCTTCGCCCTCCAGGAGCTCGGGATCCGCCTCTCCCACTGGGCGCCCACCGGCAACGAGGCCGACCTGGAGACCGCCGACTTCCTCTCCTACTTCGCCGAGCGGCCCGAGGTCGGCGCCATCGCCTGCTATGTGGAGGGCCTGAAGGACGGCCGCTCCTTCCTGCTGGCCGCCGACCGCGCCGCCCGCCGCAAGGTGCCGGTCGTCGCCGTGAAGGTCGGCCGCACCGAGACCGGCGCCCGCACCGCCGCCTCCCACACCGGCAAGCTGACCGGAGCGGACACGGTGGTGGACGCGGCACTGCGGCAGTTCGGGGTGATCCGGGTCGACGGGCTCGACGAACTCCAGGACACCGCGACCCTGCTGGCCCGCGCCAGGCCACCCCTCGCCGACGGCGTCGTCGTCTACTCGATCTCCGGCGGCACGGGCGCGCACTTCGCCGACCTCGCGACCGAGGCGGGCCTGCGGCTTCCGACCCTCTCGGGGGCCAAGCAGGCCGAGCTGCACCAGTGGATCCCGGAGTACCTGAACGTCGCCAACCCGGTCGACAACGGCGGCCATCCGGTCGGCGACCACCGCGGCCGGAAGATCATCGACGCCATCCTCGACGACCCGTCGGTGGGCGTGCTCATCTGCCCCATCACCGGCCCCTTCCCGCCCCTCAGCGACAAACTCGTCCAGGACCTGGTGGACGCGGCCGAGCGGACGGACAAGCTGGTCTGCGTGGTCTGGGGCTCCCCGGTCGGCACCGAACCCGCCTACCGCGACGTCCTGTTGGGCTCCTCCCGCATCGCGACCTTCCGCACGGTCGCCAACTGCATCACCGCCGTCCGCGCCTACCTCGACCACCACCGCTTCGTCGCCCACTACCGCTCCCCCTTCGACGAGGCCCCGCGCACCACCTCGCCCTCCTTCCGCAAGGCGCAGGCCCTGATGCGCCCGGGCCAGCAGCTGAGCGAGCACGCGGCCAAGCAACTGCTGCGGGCATACGGCATCCGGGTCCCGCGCGAGCAGCTGGTCACCAGCGCGGCAGCCGCCGTACGGGCGGCCGGGCTGGTCGGCTACCCGGTGGTGATGAAGGCCTCCGGCGCGCAGATCGCCCACAAGACCGAACTGGGCCTGGTGAAGATGGAGTTGACCTCCGCCAGCCAAGTCCGCGACGCCTACCGCGAGTTGACGGACATCGCCCGCTACGAGGGCGTCTCGCTCGACGGTGTGCTGGTCTGCCAGATGGTCGAGCGGGGCGTCGAGATGGTCGTCGGCGTCACCCACGACGACCTCTTCGGTCCGACGGTGACGGTGGGGCTCGGCGGGGTGCTGGTCGAGGTCCTGCACGACGTCGCCGTACGCGTGCCGCCCTTCGGCGAGGAGACGGCCCGGGACATGCTCGACGACCTACGCGGACGGGCCCTGCTCGACGGGGTCAGGGGGCGGCCACCGGCCGACCTCGAGGCCCTGGTCGAAGTCGTGCTCCGGGTGGAGCGGATGGCGCTGGAACTCGGGGACGTGCTGGCGGAGCTGGACATCAACCCGCTGATGGTGCTGCCCAGGGGACAGGGCGCGGTGGCACTGGACGCGTTGGCGGTGTGCCGATGAGCGAGGGGCCGAGGGCTGAAGGGCCGAGGACTGAGGGGCCGATGAGCGAGGTGCTGTACACGGCCGAGGGGCAGGTCTCGTACGTCACCCTCAACCGGCCGGACGCCCTCAACGCGCTGACCCCGGGCGGACGGGACCGTCTGGTCGAGCTGCTGGCCGACGCCTCGGCGGATCCGGGCATACGGGCGGTGGTCCTCACCGGCGCCGGCCGGGGATTCTGTTCCGGCGCCGACCTGCGCGGCACCTCCGGCGGCGGGGACCTGATCCCCGGGGACGTGGCCCGCGTCCTGCGCCTGGGCGCACAGCGGCTGATCGCCGCCGTGCTGGACTGCGAGAAGCCGGTGATCGCGGCGGTGAACGGCACGGCCGCCGGCCTCGGCGCACACCTGGCCCTGGCCTGCGACCTCGTACTGGCCGCGGAATCGGCGAAGTTCATCGAGGTGTTCGTGCGACGCGGACTGGTCCCGGACGGCGGAGGCGCCTACCTCCTCCCCCGCCTCATCGGCCCTCACCGCGCGAAGGAGCTGATGTTCTTCGGCGACGCGCTGTCCGCCTCCGAGGCGGAACGTCTGGGCCTGGTCAACCGGGTCGTCCCGGACGCCGAGTTGGACAAGACGGCCCGCGAGTGGGCGGGCCGCCTGGCCACCGGTCCCACCCGCGCCCTCGCCCTCACCAAGCAGCTGGTCAACGCCTCCCTGGACGCCGACCGCACGACCGCCTTCGCGGCGGAGGCGGCGGCCCAGGAGATCAACATGACGACGGCGGACGCCCGGGAAGGCGTACGGAGCTTCGTCGAACGCAGAAGTCCCGAGTACAGGGGCCGTTGACCATCCACTGACCAACCACCACCCCTTCCCATCTGACGATGCGTCAGCTTCAATGAAGGGGTGATGGGACACGCAGGGGCGGCCGCAGCCGCCGTCCGGTACCTGAGGTCGGCCGGGATCCCGGCCCCCGTAGAACCGCTGCCGCGCCCGGAGTTGCGGTGCGTCGGCGCGGACGAACGGGCGCCGGTCGACCAGGCCGAGTTCCGCCGCGTCCTGGGGAACTTCGCGACCGGCGTCACGGTCATCACCGCACCTGCCACCGAAGGCTCCCCCACCCCCGCCGGCTTCGCCTGCCAGTCCTTCTCCTCCCTCTCCCTGGACCCACCCCTGGTCGCCTTCATGGTCGGCCGCACCTCGACGACCTGGCCCCGCATCGCCGAGGCGGGCGTCTTCTGCGTCAACATCCTGGGAGCCGGACAGGGCGAACTGTGCCGCGCCTTCGCGGTGAGCGGTGCGGACAAGTTCGCGGGCGTCGCGTACGACGCGGCACCGGCGTCCGGCTCACCACGCCTGACGGGCGCGGCGGCGTGGATCGACTGCACGATCCACGCCGTACACACCGGCGGCGACCACCTGATCGTGGTCGGCCGGGTGAACGCACTGGGCGCGAGCGAGGCCACCGAGGGCCCCCTGCTCTTCCACCGGGGGCGGTTCGATCGGCTGCACGCGGCGTCAGACGGGGGTTAGGCGAGGGTTAGGCGGCCGGTCCACGTCATACGCTCGGGTACTCCCCGAGCGATCTACGACCACGTCGGCCTGCTCGGTGAGGCGAAATGGGGCACCGTCATGGGGCTGGCCTGCTTCAGCGCCGCCGGGTTCAGCGACGCCTTGCGTGCCGAGGCGGCACGCGGCCGGGTGATGCTGATCGGTCTCGATGATCCGTACGAGCGGGCTTCCTGAGCTAGGACGCAGCCGCGAGCCCCGGCAGCACCGACGTCGGCCTCCGCCTGATCACCAGCGCCATCAGCGCCGCCACCGCGCACAGGGCTCCGGACGCGTACCAGACCATGTCGTAGGAGCCGAAGACGTCGCGGGCCACGCCGCCCAGGAAGGCGATCAGGGCCGCGCCCACCTGGTGGGAGGCGAGGACCCAGCCGAAGACGATCGCGCTGTCGTCGCCGTACTGCTCGCGGCACAGGGCGACGGTGGGCGGGACGGTGGCGACCCAGTCGAGGCCGTAGAAGACGATGAAGAAGAGCATCGGGGGGTGGACCGACGGGGCCAGGAGCATGGGGAGGAAGAGGAGGGAGACGCCGCGCAGGGCGTAGTACACCGCCAGCAGCCGGCGCGGCTCGAAGCGGTCGGTGAACCAGCCGGAGGCGATCGTGCCGACGACGTCGAACACGCCGATCACCGCGAGCAGCGAGGCCGCCGCCTGGATGGGCATGCCGTGGTCGTGCGCCGCGGGCACGAAGTGGGTCTGGATCAGGCCGTTGGTGGAGGCGCCGCAGATCGCGAAGGTGCCGGCCAGCAGCCAGAAGGTGCCCGTGCGGGACGCCGAGACCAGGACCTTCACCGCCCGGCGAGCCGCCCCCGTCGCGGGCTCCGGCTTCGGTACGAACTCCTTCGCCCCGTACGGCTTCACCCCCACGTCCGCCGGGTGGTCGCGCAGCAGCAGCCAGACGAACGGCACCACCGCGAGGGCCGCCAGCGCCACCGTGACCGCCGCGGGGCGCCAGCTGTGCTTCTCCACGATCCAGGAGAGCAGCGGCAGGAAGATCAGCTGCCCGGACGCGGACGCGGCCGTGAGGATGCCGGTGACCAGGCCCCGGCGCTCGGTGAACCAGCGGTTGGTCACCGTCGCCGCGAAGGCCAGCGCCATCGAGCCGGAGCCCAGGCCGACCAGCAGGCCCCAGCACAGGAGCAGCTGCCAGGCCGCTGTCATCCATACCGTCAGGCCCGAGCCGAGGGCGATCACCGTCAGGGCCACGGCGACGACCTTGCGTATGCCGAAGCGGTCCATCAGCGCCGCCGCGAACGGTGCCGTCAGCCCGTACAGCGCCAGGTTGACCGAGACCGCGGCTCCGATCGTGCCGCGTGACCAGCCGAAGTCCTCGTGCAGCGGATCGATGAGCAGTCCGGGAAGCGAACGGAAGGCGGCCGCTCCGATGATCGTCACGAAGGTGACGGCGGCGACGAACCACGCCCTGTGGATGCGGTGTCTCTTGGTCGGCTGGGGTTCCTGCGCGGTGGCCGCGGCCTCGGTTGTCTGGGTCACGACATAGAGCATCCAGGCCGGAAACGGGCGTAACGAGTGGCCCGAAGGACAGCATTCGTTAGGATCGGGCCATGAGTGGAGAGACCGAACCCGCTGAACCCGCCGAACCCGCGTTCCGGCCGCACCGTGTCGTCGTGCTCGCCCTCGACGGTCTGCTCCCCTTCGAGCTGGGCATCCCGCACCGCATCTTCGGACGCCCGAAGGACGCGCGGGGACGGCGGCTGTACGAGGTCGTCACCTGCTCGATCCGGCCGCCGGGGCCCGTCCAGACCGACGCCGACTTCGCCATCCAGGTCGAGAACGGCCCCGAGACCCTCGCCACCGCCGACACGGTCATCGTCCCGGCGTCGTACGAGCTCGGCCCGGTCTTCGAGGACGGCGTCCTCACCGAGGAGCTGGCCGTCGCCCTCGCCCACATCCGTCCGGGCACCCGGCTCGCCTCCATCTGCACCGGTGTGTTCGTCCTCGCCGCGGCCGGCTATCTCGACGGCCGGCCCGCGACCACGCACTGGGCGGAGACCGAGCAGCTCCAACGGCTCTTCCCGAAGATCGACGTCGACCCGAACGTGCTGTTCATCGACGACGGTGACGTCCTGACCTCGGCCGGTGTCGCGGCCGGCATCGACCTGTGTCTGCACATGGTGCGCCGCGACCACGGCACGGCCGTCGCCAACGAGGTGGCCCGCCGCACCGTCGTACCGCCGCACCGGGACGGCGGACAGGCGCAGTACATCGAACGGCCGGTCCCGGAACCCCAGTTGGCGACCACCCGGGGCGCACGCGCCTGGGCCCTGGGGCGCCTGCACAAGCCGATCCAGCTGCGGGACATGGCCGTTCAGGAGTCCATGTCCGTACGGACCTTCACGCGCCGCTTCCGTGAGGAGGTCGGCGTCAGCCCCGGGCAGTGGCTCACCCAGCAGCGCGTCGAACGGGCCCGGCACCTGCTGGAGTCCACCGACCTGTCCGTGGACCAGATCGCCCGCGACGCCGGCTTCGGCACGGCCCAGTCGATGCGCCAGCATCTACAGACGGCTCTCGGGGTCACACCGACCGCGTACCGCCGCACGTTCAGAACCGGGAGCGGGGCTGGGAGCAGCGGGACCGGAAGCGAGGTCTGGGGTGAGACCGGGACTGACACCCGGGCCGGGGCCGGGGCCGGGAACGGGGTCAGGACCTGGCCCGGGGAGGACTGAGGACGGCACGCGCCTTCCCGACCGTCGGTCGTGGCCTCCCGACCGCCCGACGTGCCGCCCCGCCCGTCGGACCTCGCCCCGCCAGCCGATGCCCGCCAGCGCCAAGGTCAGGGCGGCGCCGGCCAAGATCGCTCTGGAGGGTGTCGTCGTGTCGAGCAGGGCGCCCGCGAGGGAGCCGGTGGCCGCGTAACCCGTGCCTCCGGCCGCGTACATGACCGAGTAGCCCGCCGCCAGGGCGCTGGGTGGGAGGGCCTCCCGGAGGGCCAGGTTGCGGTTGATCAGGGCCGCGGACTGGAGGACGCCGCCCACCGCCAGCGCCACCGCGATCCCCGCCGTGTTCGGTATCAGCGCTACGCAGGTCACACACGCCGTCATCGCGCAGATCAGCACGACGCTCCGGGTCCGCGGCAGCCCCGGCCAGCCGCGCAGCCCGTAGAGGAACGCGCCGAGTCCGGCGGCCACCGCGAGCCCCGTCAGCAGGGGCCCGGACCAGCGGACCTCGATGCCGCGCTGTTCGAGCAGCGCGGGCAGGACCAGTTCGGAAAGGCCCATCAGGGCGACGCACGCCGCACCCGTGACGTACACCGGCCAGATGCCGAGCAACAGCCGCGCCCGCGACTTCCCGCCCGGTGACGCATCCTCCCCACCCGCACCCCCCACATCCCCGCCGGACGACACACCCGCCCCACCCGCGCCCCCAACATCCTCGCCGGACGACACACCCGCCCCGCCCGCGCCCCCCACGTTCCTGCCCGCGCCCTTCCCCTCCTCGGCGGACAACTCGCCCTCCCCACCCCCGTCCTCCGCCTCCCAACCCGCTGGCAGGAGGAACAGCCCGCCGACCGAGGACGCCATCAGGGCGGCCGCCAGCAGCAGCGGCACATACGGGGCCACACCCAGGGCCAGTCCGGTGACGGCGGCCGGAGCGACGGCCCATACGGCCGAGTTCAGCATCGACTCCGTGGACATCGCCTGCGCCACCGCCCGTTGGGGGACGAGGTCGGTGAGCAGTGACCGTAGACCTCCTGTCGCCGCGGCGGGGGCGGCCCCGGCGACGAATCCGAGCACGGCCTGCACCACGGGATGCGCGCCCGGCCACGCGCCGAGCCCCGTGAACCCCGCGGCGCCCACCACGAGCCCGACGACGAGCTGCGGCCGGGCGTGCTGGGCCCGCAGCCGCATGCCCAGTACGGGGGCCCCGACGATCTCCCCCAGCACATACGCGGCGGCCAGAACCGCGCCCAGCGCATAGCCGCCCGGTCGTTCGCGCACCAGGAAGACCAGGGCGAGCGGGGCCATGGCCACCGGCATTCGGGCGCCGACGGACGTGCAGGCCCACACGAGGACCTGTCGGGAGACGACGTCGCGGTAAGTCATGCGCTCGACGTTAGGCGGCACCACCGACAACGCCCGAAAGGTTTTCCAGACCCTGTGGAAAACCTCCGCCGCCGCGCCGCGCTCCGATCCGCCCCGCTCCGGATCCGCCCCACTACCCTCCGCCCCCTCAGAACGTCAGCACACCCCTCGCCACCCGTCCCGCCTCCGCGTCCCCCACCGCCTTCTCGAAGTCCTCCACCGGATAGGTCGTGGTCACCAACTCGTCCAGCAGCAGACGCCCTTGGCGGTACAGCTCCGCGTACAGCGGGATGTCCCGCTGCGGCCGGGACGACCCGTACCGGCAGCCGAGAATCGACTTGTCCAGGAACATCGAGGAGACGAGGAAGGACGCCTCGGCGGTCGGGGACGCCGTACCGAGCAGCACGGCCTGACCGTGCCGGTCCAGCAGATCGACGGCCTGCCGCACCAACTCGACCCGTCCCACGCACTCGAAGGCGTGGTCCACCCCGGTCGGCAGCAGGTCCCGCACCCCTTCCGTGGACGTCAGGAAGTCGGTCGCCCCGAACTGCCGGGCCACCGCCTCCTTCCCCGGATTGGCGTCCACGGCGACGATCCGCGAGGCCCCCGCGATCCGCGCTCCCTGGATGACGTTGAGCCCGATGCCCCCCGTGCCGATGACCAGCACGGACTCCCCGCGGTCCACCTTGGCCCGATTGAGCACCGCGCCCACCCCGGTCAGCACCCCGCAGCCGATGAGCGCGGCGGACGGCATCGGGATGTCCTTGGGGATCCGCACGGCCTGTACGGCCTTCACCACGGTCCGCTCGGCGAAGGCGGAGTTGGAGGCGAACTGGTAGACCGGGCGCCCGCCCCGTGTGAACGGCTGTCCCGGCCGCCCGATCGCCTTCCGGCACATGGTCGGCCGCCCCCGGTCGCAGTCCGCGCAGGTGCCGCAGTTGGCGAGCGTGGACAGCGCCACATGGTCCCCGACGGCGACATGACCGACACCGTCCCCCACGGCCTCGACCACTCCCGCGCCCTCATGTCCCAGCACCACCGGAACGGGGAAAGGTATGGTCCCGTCCACCACCGACAGATCGCTGTGACACAACCCGGCCGCGGACAGGGACACTTGGACCTCCCCTGGGCCCGGCTCCCGTACCTCCAGGTCGTCCACGACCTCGACCCGCTTCCCGTCGAACACCACTGCGCGCATCAGACGACTCCCTTGGGCTCCCTGGGCAGACCGAGCACCCGCTCGGCGACGATCGTGCGCTGAACCTGATCCGAGCCGCCGTAGATGGTGTCGGCCCGGGAGAAGAGGAACAGGTGCTGGTCCCGGTCGAGTGCGTACGGCGTCGAAGGCGACCAGTCCCCCGGCCCGGCCGACGCCCCGGCCCCCCGCACCAGTACCGCCAGCTCCCCCAGCCGCTGATGCCAGTTCGCCCACAGCAGCTTCGCCACACTCGGCGCGCCCGCGTCACCCGATCCCCCGAGCGTGCGCAGGGCGTTCCACCGCATGACCCGCAACTCGGCCCACAGCCGCACCAGCCGCTCCCGTACGACCGGATCCCCTACCGCACCACTGCGCAGAGCGCCCCGCACGACCTCCGTCAATTCCTGGGCGAAACCGATCTGTTGGGCCAGGGTCGACACCCCCCGCTCGAACCCCAGCAGGCTCATCGCCACCTGCCAGCCGCGTCCCTCACCCCCGACCAGATGCTCCACCCGCGCGCGTGCCCCGTCGAAGAAGACCTCGTTGAAGTCACTGGTCCCGGTCATCTGCCGGATGGGCCGCACCTCGATCCGCCCGGGCTGGTCCATGGGTACGAGCAGAAAACTCAGGCCGTGATGCCGACGCGACCCGACTTCCGTCCGCGCGAGCACGAAGCACCAGTCGGCTTCATGGGCGAGCGAGGTCCAGATCTTCTGTCCGCTGATCCGGAACTCCGCCCCTTCCCGCACGGCGGAGGTCCGCACCCCGGCCAGATCGGACCCGGCCCCGGGTTCGCTGTACCCCTGGCACCACAACTCGTCCCCGGCGGCGATCGGCGGCAAGAACCGTGCCTTCTGTTCCTCCGTCCCATGCACGATCAGGGTCGGCGCCAGCAGGTTCTCCCCGATGTGCCCCGACCGCGCAGGCGCTCCCGCCCGCGCGTACTCCTCGGCCCAGGCGACTTGTTGGGTGAGCGTGGCGACACGATTCCCGTAACCCCCCTCGGCCCACCCCACCCCGACCCAGCCGGCCTTTCCGAGAGTACGTTCCCAGGTACGCCGGTCCAGATCGGGTTCCAGGTGCTCCCGCAGCCATGCCCGCGCCTCACCCCGGAACGCCTCGTCCTCGGCACTGAATCCAAAGTCCACGCGGGTCTCCTCTCAACTCCGCTGGGTGTGACGCCTCAAGGGGCGCGGGGAACTGCGCGACAAGCCCCCACCGGCCCGCAGCCGCCCCACCACCTGCCACACCGAGCTATTGGGCGTTCGGCCTCTCTCCGGCCCGCGCCGCCTTTTCCATCTCCCGCAACCGCTCAAGCATCGGCATCGGATCCACCCCCACCGACCCCGGCAGGAACTCCGCGATCCGTTCCGGTGTCCAGGAAGAGCCCTCGGCATACGCGGCGCGCAGCTCCCGCGGCTGTGCCCACACCGCGATCTTCGGCCCGGCGACCGTGTACACCTGCCCCGTCACCCCCGCCTCCCGAGCCTTCTCGGACAGCAGATACACCACCAGAGCCGCCACATCCTCCGGCTCCCCGATCTCCGCCAACTCCATCGGCACGTTGGCCGACATCCGGGTACGCGCGACCGGCGCCACCGCGTTCGCGGTCACCCCGTACTTGTTCAGGCCCAGCGCGGCGCTCCGCACCAGCGAGATGATCCCGCCCTTCGCCGCGCTGTAGTTGGCCTGCGAGACGGACCCCTGGTGGTTGCCGCTGGTGAACCCGATCAACGTCCCGGCCCGCTGCTTCCGCATGACGGCGGACGCGGCGCGAAAAACAGTGAACGTGCCCTTCAGATGCGTGGCGACCACCGGGTCCCACTCCTCCTCGGACATGTTGAACAGCATCCGCTCCCGCAGGATCCCGGCGACGCAGACCACCCCGTCCAGCCGTCCGTACGACGACAGCGCCACCTCCACGACCCGCGCGCCGCCGGTCATCGTGGAGACGTCGTCGGCGACCGCGACCGCCTCCCCGCCGGCCGCCTCGATCTCCTTGACGACCGCTTCGGCGACCTCGCTGGTCGGTGACGCGCCGTCCATCGAGACGCCGTAGTCGTTGACCACGACCCGTGCTCCCTCGGCCGCCGCGGCCAGCGCCACCGCCCGGCCGATGCCTCGCCCGGCACCGGTCACGGCGACGACCTTGCCTGCCAAGAAGTTCCCCACGCCCGGCCCCTTCCCGCGGTTTCTGACGGACCGTTAGATTTTATGGCGCGTCAGATACCTGGAGACAAGCCCCGGGGAGGGCCGATGTCGTTGCCCGCCGAGTTCCATGAGATCGCCAAGCGCGTGAACAACTGGGGGCGTTGGGGAGCCGACGACGAGATCGGCACCCTCAACCTGATCACCGACGAGGTCGTCCGGGAGGCCGCCGCGACCGTCGGCACCGGCCGCCGGATCCCGCTCGCCCTGCCCCTGAAGCACGACGGCGTGCAGTCGGGGATGATCCCCGGCCGGGTCAATCCGCTGCACGCGATGGTGCAGATCAACCAGGAGCTGTTCGGCCCGGGCACGGTGGCGTGCAGCGACGACGCCGTGACGATGGGGCTGCAGGCGGGCACCCACTGGGACGCGCTGACCCATGTCTCGCACTCGGGGAAGCTCTACAACGGCCGCCCCGCCGACACCGTGACCGCGCACGGCGGCGCCGAGTTCGCCGGCATCGACAAGGCGCGGCACATCGTGTCGCGCGGGGTGCTGCTCGATGTCGCCCGGGCCCTGCACAAGGACCGGCTCGACGGCTCGTACGCCGTCACCCCGGAGGACCTGGAGGCCGCCGAGGACCTCGCCGGTACCCGGGTGCGCGCCGGCGACGTGGTGCTCGTACGAACGGGGCAGGTCCAGGTGTATCTCGCCGGGGACCGGGAGAGGTACGGCTACCCGTCGCCGGGTCTCTCGGTCCGCACGCCGGAGTGGTTCCACGCGCGCGATGTGGCGGCCGTGGCCAATGACACGCTCACGTTTGAGATTTTCCCACCCGAGATCGAGGATCTGTGGCTGCCGGTGCATGCGCTCGACCTGGTGGAGATGGGGATGCTGCAGGGCCAGAACTGGAATCTCGAAGAGTTGTCCACAGCCTGTGGAGAAACCGGCCGGTATGCGTTCCTGCTGTCCGCGATGCCCGAGCCCTTCGTCGGCGGGACGGGAACTCCGGTGGCCCCCGTCGCCGTTCTCTGACGGATTCCCGAGCCGGAGGAACTCCGCCCGGGAGCGTCGTCTGGCGGCGCGGCTTCCCCAACCGCCCCGACACGGCATGACGCGCCGCCATCCGACCCCGGCGTACCGCCCCAGCTCCCTCTGGCCCTGAAAGAGCCGACGCCGAACCGCGACCCGCGCTCGTCGAGGGTTTCCGTCACCGAATCCCTCGTCGTCCCCTCACGGCGAGCCGCTGGACACCAGCGTGATCAAACGGTCACGGCGCGTCAACACCCGTGCGGCGATTTATCACTTACGCCCCTTTCGCAGTGACCGCGCACAGGAGCACACCCCGGCGCACCGCACCCCGTCGGCCCTGACCCGACGGCGTTCTCTGCACCTGTGCCCCGGACGTGACGACAGCGGTGACAGCGGCGACAGCCCCTGGCGGCCGGCCCCGCGCTCACACCGTCTCGAACGCCAGCCCCTCATAGGCCGCTACGCCGGCATGACAGGCCTCGGAGGCCTCGCGAGGCTGCGTACAACGGTCGAGTTCGCACCAGATGCGCTTGCCCGCACCCTCGGGGCTCCAGCCCCAGCGGTCGGCGAGGCCGTCGACGAGGGCGAGTCCCCGACCGCCGGTCGCGTCCCCGTCGGCACACCGGGGCACGGGTGCGCGGTCGCTGCTGTCGGCCACCTCCAGGCGGACGGTGGCCGCGTCGGCCGCCCCCTCGGGCAGGGAGAGTCTGAGCACGGCCGGACGACCGGTGTGCACCACGGCGTTGGTGACGAGCTCGGAGACGAGCAGGATCAACGTCTCGGCGAGCGGCTCGTCCGGAGCTATCCCGGACCCGGCGAGGCGCGACCGGGCCCACCTCCGGGCTCGACCCACCTCAGTGGGGTCGGGCCGGATCTCCAGCTGCACTTGAAGCACCTGCACCGCTCACACCATCCGAACCGGCGGACACATGACCTCGTGCCACATGGGCCTCGGGAGAGGCGCCACAGCGAGGGCCACGATCGTAGCCATTTTCTGCATGGCCAGAACAACAGCCAGCGCAGAGCCCAGGGCAGGGGTCACGGAACGTGAATCCCTTAGGAGACAGCATGGTTGACGTACAGTCACCCCAACAAGCGCTTCGGGCATATTCCAGCGCGAAGGAGTACCCGTGCGGCATACTGTGCGACGCTCACCGCGAGGAGTCGAACAGGCCGGAAGCGGGGCTGCCTCGGGGGCAACACCGGCATGGCTCACGCTCCGAACCACTCGCATCCCACAGAAGGTACCGGAGCACGCCACCGACTCCAGGACGTGACGGGTCACGCATAGGACACAACCCGATATCAACGCTCCGTGATTCCGGTATGCCACAATCCGCGACATCCGCGCGGGCGCCTTCCGGGAAAGTCCAGGCCCGCCGGGCTCACGCCACCAGATCCGCCGCGAGCAGCTCCTCACTCTCCGTACCGCCCCCGCCACGCTGAGCCCGCACCCACGCCCGTTTCAACAGCAGATGGACCTCGGACTCCCAGGTGAAGCCCATACCGCCGTGCACCTGGAGACAGTCGCGCCCACCCCGCGTCGCGGCCTCGTCGGCCAGCAGCCGGGCCGTGGCGATGTCGGCGCGGTCCTGTGTGACGGCGGCCGCGTACACCGCGGCGCGGGCCACCTCCACCCGCACCAGCATCTGCGCGCACAGGTGCTTGACCGCCTGGAACCCTCCGATCGGCTGCCCGAACTGCTCCCGGGTCCGGGCGTGTTGCACGGCAAGCTCGCAAGCCCGTGAGGCGGTGCCGAGCTGCTCGGCCGCGGTCAGCAGGACGGCCACGGGATCGGTCCGGGCAGGCGCCGGCACCCGGTGCAGAGGAGTCAGCGGATCGACGGACTTCAGAGGTACGGCCCCTTCGGCCCCCTTCCGCACCACGTCGGCCTCATCCATCCACTCCACGATCCGCCCATCGGCAGCGGCGACGACAACCTCCCCTTCCGCCGCCCCCGGCACGACCCCGGCAGCAAGATGACTGGCAACGAGGGGCCCGGGCACCAGAGCCCGCCCAGCCTCCTCAAACGCCAACACGGCTTCGGGCAGCCGCAGTCCGGCCCCACCGTCCCCTTCGGACAACCGCAACGAAAAGAACCCCAACTCACCGAGAGCCCGCCACAAGCCCCGGTCAAGACGGATCTTGAAATCACCGGCCTGGACATCGCCGTCAAGGGGCGCGGGGCTGTGTCCATGTGCGGCTCCGCCGCGGGGCGCGACCAGCCACGACGAACCGTTCGACGCCCGACGACCCAGCGCGTCCCGCACCGCGTCGCGCAACTGTGCCTGTTCCACGGTCAGTCGAAAGCGCACGACACAACTCACCCCCGCCCCTTCGGCAGGCCGAGAATCCGCTCGGCCACGATGTCGCGCTGTATCTGCGAGGTGCCGGCCGCGATGGTGTACGACAGTGACGACAACCGGTCGACGACCCAGGGCCCGCCCAGATCCAGCGCCCCCGCCCCCAGCACCTCCGCCGCCGCGTCGTACAACTCCTGCCGGGCATGCGAGTACCGGAGCTTGAAGACCGAACCCCCCACCCCCGGCACACCGCCGGAGGCCTCCGCCTCGCTCACGTTCCACTGGGTGAGCCGCCACAGCGCCCGGAACTCCGCGTTCAACCGCCCCAGCCGCCGCCGCAGCGCCGGATCGTCCCATCGCCCGTTCCGCCGCGCCTCGGCGCCCAGTTCACCCAGCACTCGCCGGCACGCGACCACCTCCCCGACGAACGCCGTACCGCGCTCGAAGGAAAGCGTCACCATCGTCACGCGCCAGCCGTCGTTCTCGTCCCCGACCCGGTTCGCGGCCGGCACCCGCACCTCGTCGAGGAACACCTCGGCGAACTCGTCCGACCCGGCGAGCGTCTTGAGCGGTCGTACGGTGATCCCCGGGGCGTCCATGGGCATCGCGAGCCAGGTGATGCCCCGGTGCTTGGGCGCCCGCGGGTCCGTCCGCACCAACAGCTCGCACCAGTCGGCGACTTCGGCGTGCGAGGTCCAGATCTTGGACCCGGTGACCACATAGTCGTCACCGTCCCTCCGCGCGCGGGTGCGCAGCGAGGCCAGGTCGGAGCCCGCGTCCGGTTCGCTGAACCCCTGGCACCACACCTCCTCGCCGCGCAGGATCGGCGGGAGCCAGCGCGCCCGCTGCTCCGCCGTGCCCTCCGCCTCGATCGTCGGCCCGGCGTGCAGCAGCCCCACGAATCCGGCGCCGACATAGGGCGCGCCGGCCCTCTCGGTCTCCTCCAGGAAGATCAGCCGGATCGTCGGGGAGGCGCCCCAGTGGACGTCGGCGTACCCGGCGTCGTACAGCATCCGCTGCCATCCGAGGTCGTACGCCCTGCGCCCCGGCCAGTCGTCCGGTGAGGGCTTCGGCGGCAGGGTGGGCAGCACCTTGCCGAGCCACTCCCTGAGCCCGGCCCGGAACTCCTCCTCCTCGGGCGTGTACGACAGGTCCACTAGCGGTCCAGGTCCAGTTCGAGCATGCGGATCGCGTTGCCTCGCATCAGCTTGTAGACCGTCTCGTCGTCGAGGCCCTTCACATGGTCGAGGGCGACCTCCTTGGTGTGCGGGAAGGTCGAGTCGACGTGCGGGTAGTCCGTCTCGAAGGTGGCGTTGTCACGGCCGACCACGTCGAGTGAGGCGACGCCGTGCTTGTCGCGGAAGAAGCAGCAGAACATCTGCCGGTAGTAGTACGTGGACGGCGGCTCGGGGACCAGGTCGCGCACGCCTCCCCAGGCCCGGTGCTCCTCCCAGACGTCGTCGGCGCGTTCGAGCGCGTACGGGATCCAGCCCATCTGCCCTTCGGAGTACGCGAGTTTGAGCCGGGGGAACTTCACCAGCACCCCGCTGAAGAGGAAGTCCATCATCGAGGCCATGGCGTTGTTGAAGCTGAGGGAGGCCTGGACGGCGGGCGGGGCGTCCGGGGAGGCGGCCGGCATCTGGGAGGACGAGCCGATGTGCATGTTGATGACGGTCCCGGTCTCCTGGCAGATCGCGAAGAACGGGTCCCAGTAGCCGGAGTGGATGGACGGCAGCCCCAGATAGGTGGGGATCTCGGAGAAGGTCACCGCCTTCACGCCGCGTGCCGCGTTCCGGCGGATCTCCGCGACCGCCAACTCCACGTCCCAGAGCGGGATGAGGCACAGCGGGATGAGCCGGCCGCCGCTGTCTCCGCACCACTCCTCGACCATCCAGTCGTTGTAGGCGCGCACGCACGCGTGGGCGACCTCCTTGTCGTGCGCCTCGGCGAAGGTCTGACCGCAGAAGCGCGGGAAGGAGGGGAAGCAGAGGGACGCCTCGACATGGTTGAGGTCCATGTCCTCCAGGCGGGCCTTGGGGTCCCAGCAGCCGCGCCGCATCTCCTCCCGGGTGATGCCCTCCAGGGTCATCTCGTCGCGGTCGAAGCCGACGGCGGCGATGTTGCGCTTGTACGGGAACTTCAGGTCCTCGTAGATCCACCAGTCGGTCGGCGGGCCCTGTGGGTCCATCGTGATCTGGTACTTGCCGCCGACGTAGGCGAGTTCGCCGATCCCGGCGGTGAGGGCCTGCGGGCCCCGGTCGCGGTACTTCTCCGGCAGCCAGGTGTCGAAGAGGTGCGCGGGCTCGATCACATGGTCGTCGACGCTGATGATGCGGGGCAGTTCGCTGTCCATGGTGCTGGTCCCCTCCGCCGGACGAAGTTCTCCTGACAGTTCTCATGACAGGCGCTGCACTATCTGATGGGTCGTCAGATAGCATGTCACCTGACGAGTCGTCAGCCAAGCAGGGGGCAACCGTGACCGAGACCCCGCACTCCCTGAGCTCCGCCCGCACCCTGTGGGACCTGGTCGTCCGCCGCGCCGGCCTGACCCCCGACCGCCCGGTCCTCCTCCAGGACGACCGCTCCCTGAGCTTCGGCGAGCTGCGCGCGCGTGCCGAGCGCGTCGCGGCCGGCCTGTACGACATGGGCGTACGCCCCGGCACGGTGGTCGCCTGGCAGCTGCCCACCCGCATCGAGACGGCCGTGCTCTCCTTCGCGCTGGCCCGTCTGGGCGCCGTACAGACTCCGGTCATCCCGTTCTACCGGGACCGCGAAGTCGGCTTCGCCCTGCGGGAGTCGAAGGCGGAGTTCTTCGCGGTGCCGGGCACCTGGCGCGGCTTCGACCACACGGAGATGGCGCGCCGGCTCGGCGCCAAGGGGATCTTCGAGGCGTACGACCGCCTTCCCGACGGCGATCCGGCGGTACTGCCCGCCCCGCCCTCCGAGGGCACCTCCGTCCGGTGGATCTACTGGACCTCGGGGACCACCTCCGACCCCAAGGGCGTTCTGCACACGGACCGTTCACTGATCGCGGGCGGTTCCTGCCTCGCGCACGCGCTGCACCTGTCGGCCGAGGACGTGGGGTCGATGGCGTTCCCGTACGCGCACATCGCGGGACCGGACTACACGGTGATGCTCCTGCTGTACGGCTTCCCGGCGGTGATGTTCGAGCAGTTCGCGCTGCCGGAAGCGCTGGAGGGGTATCGCCGGCACGGGGTGACGGTCGCGGGCGGGTCGACGGCGTTCTACTCGATGTTCCTGGCCGAACAGCGCAAACAGCCCGGGACGAAGGTCATTCCCTCGCTACGGCTGCTCGCCGGCGGCGGTGCGCCGAAGCCGCCGGAGGTGTACCACTGCGTCGTACGGGAGATGGAGGTGCAGCTGACGCACGGGTACGGCATGACCGAGGTGCCGATGATCACCATGGGTTCGCCGGACGACACCGTGGAGAACCTGGCGACGACCGAGGGACGGCCGCCGGAGGGGATGGAGATACGGATCGTGGGCGGGGAGGTGCGGTTGCGCGGGGAGGCCGTGTGCCAGGGGTACCTGGACCCGGCGCAGACCGCCGAGGCCTTCGACGAGGAGGGGTTCCTGCGCACCGGCGACCTGGGGTTCGTCAAGGACAGCGGGCATCTCGTGCTCACCGGGCGGCTCAAGGACGTGATCATCCGCAAGGGGGAGAACATCTCGGCGAAGGAGATCGAGGATCTGCTCGCCGCGCATCCGGCCGTGGGCGACGTGGCCGTCGTCGGACTGCCGGACGCCGAGCGGGGGGAGCGCGTGTGCGCGGTCGTGGAGCCGGAGTCGGGCGCCGGTGAGTTGACGCTCGAAGCGCTGACGTCCTATCTGCGGGCGGAAGGGCTGTCCGTGCACAAGCTGCCGGAGCAGCTGGAGGTGGTGGACGCCCTTCCGCGCAACGAGACGCTGCGGAAGGTGCTCAAGTACAAGCTGAGGGAGCGGTATTCGGGGACCGCCACCGCGGGGAGCGCCACCACGGGGACCGCCACCGCGGGGAGCGCTACTCAGGGACCGTGAAGTAGCGGGCGAAGGCCGGGACGATCTCCGCCTCTCCGACCCGGCCGTCGCCGTCGGTGTCGAGGGAGGCGGCGGCCGTGAGGGCGATGTCGTCCGGGATTCCCAGGATGCGCAGCACGCGCGCGGTGTCGGCGACATCGGCCGTTCCCCGGCCCTCGGTGTCGGCCAGGTCCAGGGCCGCGTGCAGGAAGGGGCGGGCGATCTCGGCGAACCGCTCGGGGTTGTCGCGCAGCCGCTTGACCGCGCCGGTGACGAACTCCTCGCGCGTGATGCGCTGGTCGCCGTCCCGGTCCGCGATCCCGGCCATGCCCTGCCAGAACGCCTCGGCCCCCGCGTACAGCGCCTGCCCCTTGTCGGAGCGGGCCGCCACGGCGAACTCGGCGAGCAGCGCCTTGGCCGCCGTGCTGAAGTCCGCGCGGTCGATGTATCCGTTGCCGTCCTGGTCGAAGGTGGCGAACCGGGCGGCGATCCTGCGCTCGTACTCGCTGCTGACCATGTCTCTCGGGCCGCCTCACGTCACGTCGGGGTGTCTCTGCTCGGAGCGTACGACGCGGCGGGGTCCGTGGGCACGGGAAAGCGGCCCTTGTGCCAAGACCGGGGGAATTCCGGGACAACAGTGTGGCAATGACCCCCGTGTCGTCCGTACCGCTCTACGCCGACAGCGGCCCGGCGTCCTCCGTGACGGCCTCCTCCAGGCCCGGATACACGTCGAACAGGCGTCGGACGCCGAGGGCGCCGAGCACCCGGTTGACGTGGGAGCCGTCGACGGCGCCCCGGGCCGGGAGGATCAGCCGCAGACTGCCCTGGCAGGAGCGGATCAGCCGGCGGGCGGCGATCAGCACCCCCACCCCGCTGGAGTCGCAGAAGAAGACCTCGGAGAGGTCCAGGACGACACTGTGACGGCCCTCGGCCACCACGTCGTGAAGGCGCTGCCTCAGCGTCGGGGAAGTCATCAGATCCAGTTCCCCCGACACCGCGAGCACGGCCCATTCGCCCTGATCGACACAGATCACCTTGAACGCCACCACCATGCCCCTTGCTCGCCGGAATCCCCGCAACCGGAAGTCGTCCCTACGCTTCCTTGCAGCGCGGCTGCCCAGCGGCCGTTCCCTGAAACACAGCGCCAGAAACGGAAAACGGTCGGAAGAGGCTTGTTTTAGTCGCCTTCGATCCTGTTCGATCAGATCTGAACCGGGTAAGCGAAGGTCCACTATCACCCGCGGCTCCTCGGGGAGCGCACATTGCGACAAAGGGGCGTGCGCTGTCAGAGGTGCCGACTACATTCGAGATGACGGTGGGCGCACGCTGGTCACAGGCACGGAACAGGGGTGAGGGGGGCCGCATGGCGAAGAAGGACGCACCGCCTCGCTGGGACCGCAAGATGCAGCAGCGACTGGCCCGCGGCGAGGCGGCCGCCCTCGGCGAGCTCTACGACCGCTTCGCCTCGCTCGTGCACGGCCTGGCCCACCGCGTCCTGGGCGACGAGCGCGCCGCCGACGGCATCACGCGCGATGTCTTCGCCCACGTCTGGGAGCACCCCGAGACCTACGACCCCAAGCAGGGCCCCCTGCGCTCCTGGGTCGCCACGCTGACCCACCGTCTCGCCGTACAGCGGCTGCGCGTCACCGAGACCGCCGCCCTCGCCCAGGGCGACTCCACCGAGGAGCTGGAGAGCAAGGTGCGCCGCGCCTCGGTCGCCGCCCGCGCCGACTACATCGTCACCTCCATGCCCTCGCCGCTGCGCGCCGCCCTGGAGCTGGCCTACTTCCAGCGCCGCGACTACCGCCAGACCGCCGCCGACCTCGGCGTCACCGAGGACGAGGCCCGTCGGCGCCTGCGCCTGGGCCTGCAGCTCCTGTCCACCGCCCACGACGCCGGCGCGCCCGGCGCCCCGCCCGGCTACGGGGGTGCGGTGTGAGCCGATTCGAGGCCTACGACGAGGACGGCGGCCGGGGAGGCCCGGACGACCACGAGGACAAGGACGACCACGAGGAGAAGGACGACCAGGACGAGAAGGACGGCCAGGACGAGAAGAGCGAGGCGGTGGGGCAGCGGCGCGACCAGGGCGCCCAGGGGCCGGCGGGGGGCGACGGCGGTGACGACGGTCAGGGCACCGGCAACGGGCGGGGTCCCGGGCAGCCGCCGCCCCGCATACCCATGCCCCGTGCCTCCGTCGAGGACGGCGAAGGGCCGCTGCCGGTCCTGGAGGAGCACGGAGAACCGCCGGCGCGGGCGAGCGCCCCGTCCGCGACCGCCCCGCTCGTCCTGGAGCACCACGTACTGAAGTCGCTGCTCGGGGCGTGGGCGCTGGCCGCCTGCTCCGCGGAGGAGTCCGCGGCCGTGGAGGAACACCTCGGCGGCTGCGGCACCTGCGCCGACGAGGCCCTGCGGCTGCGGGACGCCGTGGGCCTGCTGCATCCGCCGGAGAGCCTCGATCTCGACCCGGCGCTGCGCACCCGCGTCCTGGAGGGCTGCCTCGGCCGGCGCCCGCCGCGCATCCCGGTGCCGCGGTGGGCGACCCCGTACGACGCGGAGACCGCCCGGCTCGACGCCCTGCTGCAGGACATAGGGGAGGCCGAGTGGCACGCGCCCGTGCGGCTGCGGTGGTTCGAGGGCGAGGGGCCCACCAGCCGCCGTACCACGGTCGCCGGCGTCATCGCCCATCTGCTGTCCGTCGACGGGCTGGTCGCGATCGCCCTGGGCCTCGACGACCCCCTGGGCGGCATCGCCGCGGACGGCCCCGACCCGGCGTCCCGCACCGAGACGTACTGGCGGGCCTCGTACTTCCCGCCGACGCGGGGCGTGCGGGGGCCGTGGCGCGAGCAGACCCACGACCTCGTCCGCACGGTGTCCTTCACCGGCGGCTCGGGGGCGGGTCCGGGACGGCCGGCGGTCTCCTACGGCTCCTTCGAACTGCCGCTGCACGACGCGATGCTGGACCGGGCCTTCGAGTGCTGGGTCCACGCGGAGGACATCGCGGAGGCGGTGGACTATCCGTACGAGCCGCCCGCGCCACGGCATCTGAACAGCATGATCGACCTCGCCGCCCGTATGCTGCCGACCGTCCTGGCGGGCCGCCGGCAACGGGGACTGGCGTCACCGGCCCGGGGCCGGCACCTCGGGGTCGCCGGGGAGCCCGGCCGCAGCCTGCGGCTGGAGATCGAGGGCCTGGGCGGAGGTGAGTGGCTGATCCCGCTGGACTCACCCGCGGCGGTCGGCTCCGCGGAGCACGAGGTGGCCCATGTCGCCCTGGACGGCGTGGAGTTCTGCAGGTTGGCCGCAGGCCATGTTCCTCCGGAGGAGGCGGCGGCCGGTCAGGTGGGCGACCGCGAGGCGATCAGGGACGTACTGTTCGCGGCGGCGTCGCTGAGCCGGATGTAGGGGTTGGCGCGTACCGCCCCGCGCCCCTGACAGACGTGCAGTGGACGTACCTCAGGGGCGCGGGGAACTGCGCGAGCAACCACGAACTACCTGCACCCGCCGACGAACCGAACCCCCCGGGCTCTCAGGCGAACACGACGGTCCGCCGACCGTTCAGCAGGATCCTCCGCTCCGCGTGCCACTTCACGGCCCGCGCCAGCGCCTGGCACTCCACGTCCCGCCCGACCGCGACCAGCTGATCCGGTGTGACGTCGTGCCCCACCCGCTCGACCTCCTGCTCGATGATCGGCCCTTCGTCGAGGTCGGCGGTGACGTAGTGCGCCGTCGCCCCGATCAGCTTCACACCCCGCGCATGCGCCTGGTGGTACGGCTTCGCGCCCTTGAAGCTCGGCAGGAAGGAGTGGTGGATGTTGATGATGCGGCCGCTGAGCTGCTTGCAGAGGTCGTCGGAGAGGACCTGCATATAGCGGGCCAGCACGACCAGTTCGACGTCGTTCTCCCGGACGATCTCGAGGATCCGCGCCTCCGCGTCGGCCTTCGTCTCCTTCGTCACCGCAATGTGGTGGAAGGGAATGTCGTAGGAGCCCACCAGCTCGGCGAAGTCGGTGTGGTTGGACACCACGGCGGCGATCTCGACCGGCAGCGCGCCGATACGGGCGCGGAAGAGAAGGTCGTTCAGGCAGTGCCCGAACTTGCTGACCATCAGGACGATCCGCATCTTCTCGTCGGCCCGGTTGATCTGCCAGTCCATGTGGAAGGAGTCACCGATCGCCGCGAAGCTCGCGCGCAGCTTGTCCACCATCACCGGCGGCTCCGCCGAGAAGTGGACGCGCATGAAGAACAGACCCGTGTCGTGGTCGCCGAACTGCTGGCTGTCCTCGATGTTGCAGCCGGTCATGAAGAGGTAGCTCGACACGGCGTGCACGATGCCCTGCTTGTCGGGGCAGGAGAGGGTGAGGACGTACTGGTCGGCGGGGGTCGCCGCGGCTCGGGTGGACTGCTCGTTCATGCAGGACAGGGTCCCATAAGCGGGCCCCGGCCCGAACCGGCGTCCGCTCCGCGGACCGCTGGACCGGCCGGTGAGCCGACCGCTCGGCCGACCGCTAGGCCGACCGCGTCATGATCCGCAGGATCTCCAGGGTGCGCGGCGGGATGTCCGGGTCCTCGCCGTCGGCCATCGCCATCCGGACATGCGCCTCCCGTGCCGCCCGCACCGCCTCCGGCCAGCCCTCGTGCGCGAGGTACGTGGAGACCGGCGCGTCCGGGCCGACCTGGTGCATGATCCGCAGCACCCGCAGCACGGCCGTGTCGACGAGGGCCGCCTCCTGGGAGTCCCGGAAGATCGTGCCGACGTACTTCTCGGCGGACCAGTTGTCCAGCCAGGTGTCCTCGACCAGGCGGTACACGGCGTCGGTGACGTCCCCGTACCCGTCGACGCCGGCCAGCCAGACGTTCTGCTGGAACACCGGGTCGGAGAGCATGTGCAGCGCGGAGCGCACATTGCTGCGCCAGCGCCACCACGGCATGTCGTTCAGTGGCATACCACCCATGGTGGAGGAGCGACGACCGCGACGGGAAGAGCTGTCCGAACCTTGCACGGTCATCAATCGTACGTTCTTCCGATCAGCCGACTCACCGGCCCCTGTAATTCACCTCGGCGTCACTGGTCGATAACCGAGGGTCACCCACGGGTTGGCGATGTGACGGAAGCGTGTGTGCCCATGACCGGACGGCGACGCATCCGCAGCACCTTCCTCCCCACGCTGGCCGCATGCACAGCGCTGGCCGGCTGCGGGGTCATCCCCGGTACCACGGGGGGTTCCGGGGACGACTCGATCACCGTCATGACCTGGGCGCCGCAGGACACCAGCGCCACCAACAAGCCCGGCATGCCGGCCTTCGCCCAGGCCTACGCCCGTTACGTCAACGCCCACGGCGGTCTCAACGGCCGTAAGCTCAAGGTCCTGACCTGCAACGACCACAACGACAGCGTGGCCGCGGCGACCTGCGCCCGCGAGGCGGTCAAGAACGACGCCGTCGCGGTCGTCGGCTCCTACAGCCAGTACGGCGAGTCCTACCTCCCCGACCTGGAGGGCGCCGGCATCCCCTACATAGGCGGCTACGGCGTCACCGCCGCCGAGTTCACCAGCCCGCTGTCCTATCCGGTCAACGGCGGCCAGCCCGCCCTGCTGGCCGGTCTCGGCAAGGAACTCGCCGCGGGCTGCGGTCCCGTGGCGCTGGTACGGCCCGACACCATCGCCGGCGACGAGCTGCCGCCGATGCTGGACGCCGGCCTCAAGGCGGGCGGGCACAAGGCCGCGGACGACCAGCGGGCCGCGGACGACACCACCGAGTACTCGGAGCCCTCGCAGAAGGCCCTCAGGACCGCCACCGGCGACACCGCGAGGAAGGGCTGTGTGATCCCCACGCTCGGCGACCGCACCAGCACCTTCATGGACTCCTTCCAGCGCGCCCGCGGCGAGTACCGCGCGGTGAAGACCGCCGCCACCCTCGACAGCGTCGACCAGACCGTGATCAACGAGTCCGGCGCGGCCAGGGGCCCCTACGAGGGCTCGTACGTCACCGGCTGGTACCCGCCGGCCGGTGACGCCCGCTGGAAGCCGATGAAGAAGGTGATCAGCGAGCAGGCCTTCGGCGACAACCGGATCGACGCGGCCGACGTCGGCGTACAGACGACCTGGATCGCCTACACCGTGTTCACCGAGGTCGTCCGGTCGCTGGGCGGCGGGGACATCACCTCCGACGCGATACGCCACACCCTCGACGACGGTCTGAAGATCACCACCGGTGGGCTCACACCGACGCTGCGCTGGGGCTCCCAGGGCCCGCTCGCCGCCATCGGCCTCACCCGGATCGTCAACACGGACGTGACCCTCCAGGTCGTCCGCCAGGGCCAGTTGGTGGCGGCCCGCAAGGGGTTCGTGGACGTGACGCGGACCTTGCAGGGCGCGGACGTCGACTGACCGTCCGCGCCGCCGCGTTCAGAGCTGGGTGGGCTGGCGCTCGGTCAGTCCGTAGGTCTTCGCGATGGCGTTCCACAGCTGGGCCGCCTTGGCCTTCTGCTGGCTGGCGGTGCCGCTCGCCGCGTTGCCGGCCCGGGTCTGGCCGGTGATCCGGGCCTGGCCCTTCCTGCAGCCCTTCTTGCCGCCGACCTGGTCGGCCCAGGCCGCGTAGTGGTTGTCGGCGGCGGCGGACGCCTCCCAGGCCTTGGTCAGGGCGGCGGTCAGGGCGGCGTGGTCGGCCAGCTTGTCGACGCTGAGACCGGCCAGCCGGTTCACCAGCTCGCCCCGCTGCTTGGCGGCGGCGCGCAGGTCGGAGGCCGCGCCGTCGAGGTTGTCGCAGCCCTTCACGCTGCCGACCGCGCTGATCACCGACGCCCGGCTGTCACCGCTGTCGGCCAGCAGCTGGTCCAGGGCGACGGCCTGCGCCTTCGCCCCGTCGGCGGCCGGTGCGGAGCCACCGGTGGCGGGCGCGGTGGCCGACACGGTCTGGTTCTTGTCCTTGCCGTCGCCCCCGCCGCCACCGCCGCCGAGCAGCGCACCGGCCCCGACACCGAGCACGACGATGCCGATGCCGATCCCGGCGATGAGCGGCACCCGGGACCGCTTGCGGCCACCGCCGTTGTCGTCGTCGTCCCGCCCGGGCGGGAAGTACGAGGCCTGGGGCTGCGCGTACGACGGCTGCTGCTGTCCGTAGGCCTGCTGGGGCTGCCCGTACGACGGCTGGGGCTGGGCGTAGGGCGGCTGGGGCTGGGCGGGCGGCTGCTCGAACCGCGGCAGGTGCTGGGTGGCCCCGGCCGGAGCGTCGGCGCCCGGACCGCTGCGGAACAGGCTGTCGAACTCGGCCGGCGGCTGCCGGTGGTCGGTCACGGGCGGGATGTACTGGGTGGCCTGCGCGTCGGGATGCGCGGCGGGAGGCAGCGGCCCGGCACCGAACTGGGGGGCGGCAGGTGCCTGGTGGCCGCCGGGCTGCCCCGGGTACTGGGGCGCCTCGGGCGGCAGGGCGCCGGGGCCCACGGGCGGGATGTACTGCGTGACCCCTTCACTGCCCTGGGCCGGGACGGGCGGGAGGTACTGCGTGGCTCCCTCGACGCCGGACGCCGCCGGGACGGGCGGGAGGTACTGCGTCGCCCCCTCGCTGCCGGGCATGGCGGCGACGGGCGGTATGTACTGGGTGGCGCCTTCGTCGACGGCCGGGGGCAGGGGGGCGCTGTAGGGGTGCGCGGGCGGCAGCGCCTGGGCAGGGGCGCCGTAGGGCGAGGGCGGGTTCTCCTGGGGCAGCGGCTGCGACGCGGCCGGGCCGGGGTGACCGGCACCGGTCGGCGGGGTGCCCCACTGGTCCGGGGCCGGCGGCTGGAACGGGGCGGGGGTGTCCCAGGTCTGGGTCGCCGGCTCGTCCCAGGTCTGGACGGGGGTCTGGGGCTGGTCGGGTCCCCACGGCGTGCCCCAGGACTGGCCGCCCGGCGGGGCCGCCGGGGCGGGGGGCTGCGGAGCGGGTTGGGCGGGCGGCTGCTGACCGGCGTACGGGCCGCCGTCCGGGCGGCCCAGCATTCCCGGCAGCAGCGGTTCGCCGCCGTCGGAGGGCAGCACGATGCCTTCGCGCGCCTGGCGCTGCGAGGGCTCCTCGCCCTGTCCACTCTGCGTCACCGGGACTCCTACTAATGGGGGACCTTGTGAATCGTCGGCTCACGCTACCGGGTCCCCCGAGCCAGGTGCCACGCAGCTCAGTCCGCGACCTCCTCACCTGTGACGGCAGTAACAGACGCGGTCTACACCACGCCCTGAATGTCCACCTCCGGTCTCAGGCGGCCGCCTGCAGCTCCACCCGCGCCCCGAACTCCCGCACCACCGCCTCCTCCCGGTACGGCTCCAGCCGCTGCTGGAAGTCCTCCAGGTACTCGGCGCCCCGGTTGGAGCGCACGGACTCCAGCAACTCGACCGCTTTCAGCGCGGTGTTGCAGGCCTGTTCGATCTCCCGCTGCTGCACCTGGGCCGTGGCGAGGAGGACGTAGCCGATCGCCCGCCTGCGGGCCTTCGTCTCGGGCAGCCCGGCCAGCGACTCCTCGGCCCGCCGTGCCGCGGACTCGGCCTGGCCGAGGTCCCGGTGGCAGTGCGCCAACTCGTCGGCCAGATAGGCCTCGTCGAAGTGCGTGATCCACGCCGGGTCGTCCCCGGACGACGCGTCGGCCGACTCCAGCGCGGTCACCGCCCGCCCGGACGCGAGCTGCGCCGCCCGTACGTCACCCATCAGGGCATGCCCGCGCGCCTCCGCCGCGTAGAACATGGCCTCCGCGCGCGGGGTCACGCGCCCACGCGCCCCCTCCTGCGCCGCCCGGGCCAGCTGCGCGATCTCGCGCGGGTTCCCGAGCTGGGCGGCGAGATGGCTCATGGAGGCGGCCAGCACATATCCGCCGTATCCGCGGTCTCCCGCCGCCTGGGCCAGTCGTAGCGCCTGGATGTAGTACCGCTGGGCCAGGCCCGGTTGACCGGTGTCGATGGCCATGTACCCGGCGAGTTCGGTGAGTCGGGCGACCGCGGCGAACAGATCGCGGCCGACGGCCTCCCGGTACGACCCCGCCAGCAGCCCGGAGACGACGCTGTTGAGGTAGTGCACGACGACCGGGCGCACATGCCCGCTGCCGTACTGGTGGTCCAGGTCCACGAGGGCCTGGGTCATCGCCCGCACGGCCGCCACGTCGGACTGTCCGACCCGGGGCCCGGCCGAGCGCGCCACCTGCGAGTCCGGCGACGAGATCAGCCAGTCGCGGCTCGGCTCGACCAGCGCGGACGCGGCGACCGACGAGCCGGACAGGAAGTCCCGCCGGCCCACGTCACTGCGCCACAGCTCACACACCTGCTCGATGGCTCCCAGCACCGTCGGCGAGAACTGGAGCCCGACACCGGAGGCGAGGTTCTTGCCGTTGGCCATGCCGATCTCGTCGATCGTGACCGTCCGGCCCAGCTTGCGGCCCAGCGCCTCGGCGATGATCGCGGGCGCCCGGCCCCGCGGCTGCTGTCCGCGCAGCCAACGGGCCACGGACGTCTTGTCGTAGCGCAGGTCGAGGCCGTGCTCGGCACCGCACATGTTGACCCGGCGGGCGAGCCCGGCGTTCGAGCACCCCGCCTCCTGGATGAGCGCCTGCAGCCGTTCGTTCGGCTGCCGCGCGACAAGAGGCCTTGCGGCCATGGCGTACCCCCTGGGAACAACCCCTGAAGCGAAAAGATCCGGCCTTGAAGATCAATGCCCCGCAGAGATACGTAAAATGCGAGGCTTGCGCGGATTGCCGGGGTAAAGGCTGTTGCCGCCCCCACTCCTGGCTACCCGGCTCACGCCCGGGTTCCTCCTCTGCGCCCCCACCCGTGCATCCATGCGCCCCAGCAACGGAAACGATGCCCCTCCCCCGCGCGCGGTACGCCCGTAACTCCAGGTGGGTGCGGGAGTTGTGTTCATCGTGGAAGAGACGATCGCGGGCACCGAAGCCGCTCAGATCCCGAAGCAGCGCGGCGAATCGCTGCTGGAGACCGCCGTACGCTACGCCGAGGAGCGCCACTGGGACGTCTTCCCCGGGACCTGGCTGGAAGCCGTCGACGGCGTGCAGCGCTGCTCGTGCGGCGAGGCCGCGTGCGACGCGCCGGGGGCGCACCCCGCGCGTGAGGACTGGGCGACGCAGGCCACGGGGAGCGCGACGGTGGCCCGCCGGATGTGGCAGAAGCAGCCGGGAGCCTCGATTCTCCTGCCGACCGGGCGCACGTTCGACGCGATCGAGGTGCCCGAGACCGCGGGGTTCCTCGCGCTGGCCCGGATGGAGCGCATGGAGTTGACGCTCGGTCCCGTGACGTTGACGCCGGACCGCCGGATGCACTTCTTCGTGCTGCCGGGTGCGTCGGTGAAGGTGCCGGACCTGGTGCGCAAGCTGGGTTGGACGCCGTCGTCCCTGAATCTCGTCGCGCTCGGCGAGGGAGCGTATGTGGCCGCGCCTCCCACGCGCTTCGGTTCGCGGGGGGCCGTGCAGTGGGCGTGCCGGCCGACGCCCGCCAACCGGTGGCTGCCGGACGCGGAGGAGTTGATCTCACCGCTGGCCTACGCGTGCGGCCGGGACCGCTAGACCGGCGGCCGTGGGCCGTGTGTGGTTGCCCGCGCCCCTCAGGCGGGCCTTCTGACCGTAGGGTTCGGTCATGACGTCAGCCGCCGTACGCGTACAGGGCCTCTGGAAGCGGTTCGGGCAGCAAGTGGCCGTTGCCGGGATCGATCTGGAACTGCCCGCCGGGAAGTTCATCGGGCTGGTCGGACCCAACGGGGCCGGGAAGACGACCACCCTCTCCATGATCACCGGGCTGCTGCGGCCCGATCAGGGCTCCGTCGAGGTCGTCGGGCACGACGTCTGGCGGGACCCCGTCGAGGTGAAGGCACGTATCGGCGTCCTGCCGGAGGGACTCCGTCTCTTCGAGCGGCTGTCCGGGCGGGAACTGCTGGTCTACAGCGGGCGGTTGCGGGGGCTGCCCGGTGGTGAGGTCGAGCGGCGGGCCACTCAGCTCCTCGATGTGCTCGACCTGGCCGGGGCCCAGCACAAGCTCGTCGTGGACTACTCGACGGGTATGCGCAAGAAGATCGGACTCGCGGCGGCGCTGCTGCACAACCCCGAAGTGCTCTTCCTGGACGAGCCGTTCGAGGGTGTGGACCCGGTGTCCGCGCAGACCATCAGGGGCGTGCTGGAGCGGTACACGGCCTCCGGGGCCACCGTGGTCTTCTCCTCCCATGTGATGGAGCTGGTCGAGTCCCTGTGCGACTGGGTGGCCGTGATGGCCGCCGGCCGCATCCGCGCCCAGGGCACCCTCGCCGAGGTCCGCGGCGACGCCCCCTCGCTGCAGAAGGCCTTCCTCGAACTCGTCGGTGCCGGCGGTCGGGACGCCGGCTCGGACCTCGACTGGCTGGGCGGCGGCGCGCGATGACGGCCGCCGACCTCACCGCCGTCGTCGTACGGCTGAAGCTCTCGCTGCTCAGGAACGGGCTGCGGCAGTCGGGAGGGCGGCGTGCCGCCTACGTCGTTTCCGCCGTCGTCGTGCTGCTGTTCGGGGCGCTGCAGCTGCTCGGGCTGGTCGCGCTGCGTGGGCACGCGCACGCCGAGTCGGTGGTCGTGCTGCTGGTGGCCGTGCTGGCGCTGGGCTGGGCCGTGATGCCGCTGTTCTTCCCCAGCGGCGACGAGACCCTCGATCCGACCCGTCTGGTCATGCTGCCGCTGCGCCCCCGGCCTCTGGTACGGGCGCTGCTGGCGGCCTCCCTCGTCGGTATCGGCCCGCTGTTCACCCTGCTCCTGCTGACCGGCTCGGTGATCACGGTCGCGCACGGCGGTCCGGCCTACGCCGTCGCGGTCGTCGCCGTCCTGCTCGCGCTGCTGGTGTGCGTGGCCCTCGCGCGGGCCGTCGCCGCCGCCAACATCCGGCTGCTGACCAGCCGCAAGGGCCGCGATCTGGCGGTGCTCAGCGGCCTCGTCATCGCGATCGGCGTCCAGCTGGTCAACTTCGGCGCCCAGCGGCTGGGTTCGAGCGGCCTGGCGCAGTTGCAGCCGGTGGGTGACGTACTGAAGTGGCTGCCGCCGGCGTCGGCGATCGGGGCGGTGGATTCGGTGAGCGAGGGCTCGTACGGCATCGCCGTCCTCCAACTGGCGCTGAGTATCGGTGCGTTGGCGGCGCTGATCGCCGTGTGGTCAGGGCACCTGACCCGTCTGATGACCTCGCCCGACGGGTCGACCCTCCAGGCCGCCGGTGACACAGCGGCCCGCGAGCGCGGCGGCTCCGGCCTGGCCCGGCTGCTGCCCGCCGGCCGTACCGGCACCGTCATGGAGCGCGGTCTGCGCTATGTCTGGCGCGACCCCAAGACCAAGGCGGCGTGGGTGACTTCGCTGGCCATCGGACTGATCGTGCCCGTCTTCAACGCGCTCCAGGGGACCGGCTCCGTCTACTTCGCGTGCTTCGCCGCCGGAATGCTCGGCATCCAGATGTACAACCAGTTCGGGCAGGACACGTCCGCGTTCTGGATGGTCGCCACCACCATTTCCTCCGGGCACGACGCCTATGTCGAACTGCGCGGCCGGGCCCTGGCGTTGCTGGTGATCACCTTGCCGTACGCCACCGTGGTGACGGTCGTGACCACGGCCATGCTCGGCGAGTGGGTCCGTCTCCCCGAGGTGCTCGGCCTCTCCTTCGCGCTCCTGGGCGCGATGCTGGCGACCGGCGCGTGGACGTCGGCTCGCTTCCCGTACTCCATCCCGCAGGAGGGCTACAAGAACGTGGCCCCCGGCCAGACCGGCCTCGCCTGGATCTCCATCTTCGGCGGCATGGTCTCGGCGGCCCTGCTCTCCGCCCCGGTCATCGCCGCCACGATCCTGGTGAACGTGGCACAGAACGGCGACGACTGGGGATGGGTGCTGCTGCCGGCGGGCGCGGCCTACGGGGCGGCGGTCACCTGGGCGGGCCTACGGCTGGCCGCCCCGCGCACGGCGGCCCGGCTGCCGGAGATCCTGGCGGCGGTGAGCAAGGGGTGAGCGGCGGCCGGCGCACCCGCGCGACCGCGCACCGGCTCACCCGCACGACCGCACGACCGCACGACCGCACGCCGCCACGACCGCACACCGGGGCACTCACACCATCACGGCATCAAGAAAAGGCTCGATCGCCGCGCGCCACGCCTCCGGCTGGTCGTAGTGCACGAGATGCCCCGCGTCCGCGACCTCCGCGTACTCCCCCCGGGGAAGGACCCGCACCATCTCCTGGGCCTCCGCGCGCCCGAGCTCGCCGTCGAGGCCCCGGACGACCAGTGCCGGGCACCGGACCTGCGCCAGCTCCTCCCAGTGCGCGTCGTACACCCAGGTCTCGCGGGACTTCAGCATCTGGTCGGGGTCGAAGACGGGCCGCCAGCCGTCGGCGCACTCGTGCATCACCTCGGCGTAGAACTCCCCGCGCGCCGGATTGGGCCGCTCCACCCAGGGGTCGTCCTCGCCGAACCACTTCCGTACGTCGGCCAGTGTGGCGAAGGGGACGGGCCAGGCCTTGAACCAGTCGGCCCACTCCCGCTGGGAGGCCGCGCCGAGTGCGGAGGCCCGCATGTCGCAGATGACCACTCCGCGCACCAGGTCGGGGCGTTTGGCGGCGAGCTGCCAGGCCGTCAGGGCACCCATGGCGTGCCCGATGAGGACGGTCGGGGCGAGGCCGAGCTGTTCGAGGGCGGCCTCCGCGTCCTCGACGTACGCCTCACGGGTGAAGGAGGCCTGCGGGGGCTTGTCGCTCTGGCCGTGGCCGCGCTGGTCGAGTGCGACGGCGCGGTGCCGCTCGGAGAGCCAGCGGGCGGTGGAGGCCCAGTGCGAGGCGCGGCCCATCAGGCCGTGCAGTAACAGGACGCCTGGGGCGCGCTCGATCGCGGGATGCCCGACCTGGGGATGCTCGGCCCGCGCCCCGGAGAACTGTGCCGGGATGATGGACTGCGGCCCGGTCTTCGCGGGGTCGGTCTTGGGAGGGTCACCGAACTCCCAGGCCGCGAGGCGTACGCCATCCGCCCCGGTCACGTCGATGCGTCGCGCCATGGTCCTGGCACCCCCCTAGCTCAGCGTCCAGCCTTGCCGTGCACTCACTCCTGAAGAAGCGCAGACTCCGCGTCCCCCGTCACCCACAGGGACCCCCCGTCACCCGCAGACTATCGAATGGGTATTCGAAAATACGTCTTCTGCGGACAACACCCCTCGTTCGAGTGACCACACTCAAGGAATGATCGCCGCAGCCGAGGGGAGATCTTCAGCGGGAGGCGGACCGCTCGGGGAAACCGGTCCGAGGGGAATGACCCTGAGAGCTCGGGGCTCCGGGTCAGCACAGGGGAGGACAGGCCCCGGCGCCGCAAGGTGCCGGGGCCATCCACACGTCTGCGGCACATCCTCCCGCCCCCTCCGGTCATATGCCTCACGCGACAGCCTCGCACGCAATACGTCCGAGCGCTGCGATTCGACGCACAGAATCTGGACGGCAGCGCCCGGCGCCCGCGTCAGCGCTTGGCGACGAACACATGGGAGGCCACGTCCGCCTCCAGCTCGGCCGCCTCCCCGCCGCTGCCGACCAGCACACCGCCCGCCGACTCCGTCACGCTCACCACCGAACCGGGCTGCACCCCCGCGCGGCGCAGCGTGTACATCAGCTGCGCGTCCGTCTGAATGGGCTCGCCGATCCGGCGCACGACCACCGTCTTGCCGTCGGACCCCGGGTCCAGGTCGGCGAGGGAGACCATGCCCTCGTCCAGGAACGGGTCCGCGCCGTCCTTCTCGCCCAGCTCCTCCAGGCCGGGGATGGGGTTGCCGTACGGCGACTCGGTCGGGTGGCGCAGCAGCTCCAGCACACGCCGCTCCACGGCCTCGCTCATCACGTGCTCCCAGCGGCAGGCCTCCGCGTGCACCTGCTCCCACTCCAGGCCGATCACATCGACCAGCAGACACTCGGCGAGCCGGTGCTTGCGCATCACACGCGTCGCCAGCCGGCGGCCCTCGTCCGTCAACTCCAGATGCCGGTCGGCGGCCACCGCGACCAGTCCGTCCCGCTCCATCCGCGCCACCGTCTGGCTGACGGTCGGCCCGCTCTGGTCGAGCCGCTCCGCGATCCGGGCGCGCATGGGGACCACACCTTCCTCCTCCAGCTCGAGGATGGTGCGGAGATACATCTCCGTCGTGTCGATCAGTCCGGACATACGTGCCCCTCGATGAGATCTGCCGGAAGCACGAACAGCTTCCCGGCGCGTGCGCTGGCCCTGGATTCAATTCTGACGCATACCACTGACAACCGTGCCGCGCCGTTGAAACCACTGGGTTACGGCCCGTCCGACGCCCGTATTGACACAGCAGTGGTCCAGACCGCACGGTGATCCGCGGCACAGACCCCGACCCCGTTCCGTCCCGGAGGGACCCGCATGAGCGACGGCACACCGGCCGAGCAGTTCTTCGACGCCGCGATCGGCCTGCTGCAGCGGGTCCGGGACGAGGAGGCGGAGACCATCGAGGCCGCCGGCACACTGCTCGCCGACACCGTCGCCGCCGGCGGCCGTCTCTTCGCCTTCGGTGCCGGACACTCCTCGCTCGCCGCCCAGGACGTCGTCTACCGCGCGGGCGGCCTCGCCCTGATGAACCTGCTCGCCGCGCCCGGTCTCGTCGGGGTCGACGTGATGCCCGCCACCCTCGGCTCCCGCCTCGAACGCGTCGACGGCCTCGCCACCGCCGTCCTCGACACCTCGCCGCTCCTCGCGGGCGACACCCTCGTGATCATCTCCCTCTCCGGACGCAACGCCCTCCCCGTCGAGATGGCCGCCGAAGCCCGTCGCAGGGGCGTCAGGGTCATCGGCGTGACATCCGTGGCGTACGCCACGCAGACCACGGCCCGGAACTCCACCGGCACCTTCCTCAAGGACCACTGCGACGTCGTACTCGACTCGAAGATCTCCATCGGCGACGCCGAGCTGACCCTCGACACCATCCCCGCGCCCTTCGCGCCCGCCTCCACCGTCGTCACCAGCGCCCTGCTCCAGGCGGTCCTGGCCACCACCGCGGCCACCCTCGCCGCCCGCGGCATCGAACCCCCGCTGCTGCGCTCCGGCAACGTCGACGGCGGCCACGAGTGGAACGCCCGCGTGTTCGAGGAGTACCGGGACCGGATCTTCTACCAGCGCTAGGGCCCTTCTGGTGGATCTCCGCGGAGGAAGGAGCGGCGTCCGGTGCGTGCGATCGGCGTGCGGTGTGAAGGGTCATGTGGCGGAGCCACCTGT
>NZ_JBEXCS010000065.1:0-55613 GCF_040605395.1 Streptomyces sp. NPDC005648
GCCGGTGCCGCGCGGCACCGGCCCCCTCGCCGTTCTCCGACTCCTGCCGGCCTACTGCTGCGTCCAGCCCGGCGGCACCGCGCCGGGCGGCGGCTGCTGCGGGTCCTGCGGGGGCGCCGGCGGCTGCTGCCAGCCCTGACCGGGCGCGGGCTGCTGACCCCAGCCCTGGCCCGGCTGCGGGGAACCGCCCTGCTGGGGGTAAGGCTGCTGCTGGGGCTGCTGCTGCGGATAGCCCTGCGGCTGCTGCTGGTACTGCATGTGCGGGTTGCCGAAGCCCTGCTGAGTGCGGGCGATGTCCTCGGCGATGATGGCCGCGAGGTCGAAGTAGGCGTCTCGGGTCTTGGGGCGCATCATGTCGAGATCCACCTCGGCGCCGGCCGCGAGGTGCTCGTCGAAGGGCACCACCACGACCGCGCGGCAGCGCGTCTCGAAGTGCGCGACGATATCCTCCACCTTGATCATCTTGCCGGTCTCGCGGACCCCCGAGATCACCGTGACCGAGCGCTGGACGAGGTCGGCGAAGCCGTTCGCCGACAGCCAGTCGAGCGTGGTCGAGGCGCTGCTCGCGCCGTCCACCGAGGGCGTGGAGATGATGATCAACTGGTCGGCGAGGTCGAGGACTCCGCGCATCGCGCTGTAGAGCAGACCGGTGCCCGAGTCGGTGAGGATGATCGGGTACTGCCGGCCGAGGACCTCGAGCGCGCTGCGGTAGTCCTGGTCGTTGAAGGTGGTGGAGACCGCCGGGTCCACGTCGTTGGCGATGATCTCGAGACCCGAGGGCGCCTGCGAGGTGAAGCGGCGGATGTCCATGTAGCTGTTCAGCCGCGGGATCTCCTGGACCAGGTCACGGATGGTCGCGCCCGTCTCGCGCCGCACCCGCCGGCCCAGCGTGCCGGCGTCCGGGTTGGCGTCGATCGCCAGGATCTTGTCCTGCCGCTCGGTGGCGAGGGTGGCGCCCAGCGACATGGTCGTCGTGGTCTTGCCGACACCGCCCTTGAGGCTGATCACCGCGATCCGGTAGCAGGACATCACCGGGGTACGGATCAGCCCCAACTTCCGCTGCCGCTCGGCCTCTTCCTTCTTCGCGCCTAGCTTGAACCGCGACGGGCCCTGGTTGTTCTTGCGGGCCTTCGGCTGGTTGCGCAGCAGACGGTCGGAGGACAGCTCCACGGCCGCGTTGTAGCCGAGCGGGGTGCCGGGCGCGGCCTGCTGCTGCGGCGGAGCACCGGGGCCGGCCTGGGGACCGGGCGGGGCGGTCCAGCCCTGGTTGCCCTGGACGGGCGGGTTGCCGTAGGGCGTGGGCGCCTGTGGGGCCTGCGGGGCCTGAGGTTGAGCCGGAGGCGGCGGCGCGGGTGGGCCGGGCTGCTGGACCTGGTCCGGCTGCGGGTAGCCGTAACCGGCGGGGGGTTGCGGCTGACCTGCCTGGGGCGGGTAGCCGTAGCCGGGCTGCGGTGGGGCCGGGGGCTGGGGGTAGCCGTATCCGGCGGGCGGCTGGGGCGGGCCTGGCTGCACCGGCGGCTGTCCCGGCTGCGGCTGGCCCGCCTGGGGGGCCTGTTGCGGGTAGCCGTAACCGCCCTGCTGCGGGTGCGGGGGCGGGGGCTGGGGGGCCGCCTGGCGGGGGTCGACCGGGGCGGTGGGCTGTGCGCTCTGCGCCGGCTGACCGGGCTGAACGGCCGCCGGGCCGAAACCGCCCTGTGCGGGGGGCTGTTGGCCGGGTTGACCGGGCGGGGCCGGGGGCTGGGGGTAGCCGTATCCGGCGGGCGGCTGGGGCGGGCCGGGCTGCACCGGCGGCTGTCCCGGCTGCGTCTGTGTTGCCTGCGGGGTCTGCGGGGTCTGCGGGTAGCCGTAGGCACCGGGGTGCGGGGCCGGCTGGCCGGGCGTCACCGGGGGTTGGCCCGGCTGGGGCTGGGCCGCTGAGGCGGGGGACTGAGGGTCGCCGTATCCGCCCTGCGGGGCCGGCTGGCCGGGGTACGGCGGCTGGGGCTGGTCCGGCTGGGGCCGGCCTGCCTGCGAGGCTTGCTGCGGGTAGCCGTAGGCGCCCGCCTGTGGGTCGGGTTGGCCCGGCTGCTGCGCGGGGTCCAGGGGGACGAAGCCCTGCGGCAGCGGGGGGAGTCCGGGGGCGGTCTGGGGCGGCACGGGAGGCTGCCCAGGCTGCGGGGAGGCCTGCGGATGCCGGCCTTGGTCCGAGCTCTGCGCGTCCGGGGTCTGAACGTCGGGGGCCTGAGCGCCAGGGGTCTGGCCCTGGTCCGGCGTCTGGCCGGGCACGGTCTGGCCCTGGGGTGCGGCCGGGTGCGCGGGGGCTTCCGGGGTCGGGGAGCCGGCCGACTCGGCAGCAGCGGCCGCTGCTCCCGCCGCCGGAGCCGCGGTCGCCGGACCGGACTCGGTGTCCGGCTGTGGGATGGACCCGGTGTCGGGGCCGGTGTGGATGGGCTCCTCGCCGTCGGTGGCCGCGATCGACACGGCCGTGCCGTCGGCGGACGTCTCCTCCGGCTCGTCGTCGTCCCCGCCGAAGAGGCGCGCGGCCTCGGCGTCGGCGGCCGCGTAGTCGAACTCCGGCTCCTCCGACGCCTCGGGAGCGGCTGCGGGGGTGCCGGCGGCCGGGGTGGCGGTCGCGGAGGGAACGCCGGCGGCCGGTGTCGTCGTAGCGGACGAGCCGCCGAGGGTGTCCTCGTCGACCGGGCGCAGTACGGGGAAGCCGGGCGCGGCGGAGGCCTGGGCGGGTGCCGGCTGCTGCGGGGCGGCGGGCGGCTGGGCAGGGACCTGCTGCGGGGCGACGGCGGGCGGCTGGGTGGGAGTGTGCTGCTGCTGCTGCTGCTGCGGTGGGGCGGGCGGGGCCGGGGGCTGCACCTGGGGGGCGAAGCCGCCGGAGGTGTCCTGGCCGGGGTGGGGCGTGCCGAAGCCGCCGGAGGTGTCCTGGCCCGGCTGCTGCGGGTAGCCGTACGCGCCGGGCGGCGCGGGGGGCGTGGCCGGGCCGGGCTGCTGGGCCTGCGGATATCCATAGCCACCCGGCGCACCCGGAGTCGCGCCCTGGGCCGGTGCGGGCGGCTGGGGCGCGGTCGGGGGCTGCGGTGCCGTGCCCGGTGGTCCTGTCGGCGAGCCGACGGGCGGGCCGGTCGGGGGTGGGGGCGAGGGGGTGTCCTGGGCCGCGCCCCCGGCGGCACCCGTGCTCTGTGCGTACCAGGCGGGAGGCGTGTAGACGATTTCGAACTCGCCGGTGAGATCCACCTCGTGATCGTCCCCGTCCGAGGAAGGGCTCCCGCCGTTGTACTCGGACCGATCCCTGTTCACTGCTTGCCTCCTGGTCAGCCACTGCTGCTGAGCTGGTCGTCGTCGCTGTCGGGCGGACCGAGTGGCGAGTCCCACGCGACTGCGACCGTCACCGCACCACCAGAAGCCTAATCACTCGCATGGCGGGACGGGAAAGCCCCCATGGCCGTGGGAACAAAGCCCTTCGGGGTCTTCGGGGTTCTTCGGGGACAAGGCTCCCAGGGTCCGGAGGACAAAGCTCCGTGCGCGGGGGCTGAACCTCCCACGGGCGGGCGGCACTTGACGTCCCGTCGCGATCCCGCCCGCGGCCGACGGCACCTCAGTCCATCCGGCGGGCCACACCGAGCAGCCCCGTCTCCGCGTCGGTGGGTTCGGTCATGACGAACTTCTGGTGCTTGCGGGTGCACCACATGGCGACGCCGTCGTGCAGCGTCGGCAGATGCTGGAGCTGCTCCTCCGGAATGCCCAGAACATCCCGTACGACCTCGGTCTCGAACGGCGAGATGCGCTGGATGCCGACCAGATGAGCCTGCGACAGCCAGCGCGGCGCGTGCTCGCTGACGAACGGCAGCACCGTCACCACCGCCTGCCACGGCACGGACGTCACACGCCCGCGCGGCGGACGGATACCGCAGTCCCGGATCAGCACGACCGGGCTCGACACCGACGGCCCCTGCGCGGGCACCCGGCCCACCGGATAGACGGTGACGCACTGCTGGCCGCCGCCCGCCGCCTGCGCCAACTGCTGCCAGGCCTGCGGCCGTCCGGTCTCCACGCCCACGCGCGCACCCGTCGCCGCGGCGCGCAGCGCGAGCACCTGGGCGAGCCAGAGACCGCCCACGAGCACGACGTCGAAGGAGGTCGGCCGGGACAGTCCGAGCACGGCCGGCTGTCCCTCCGCGTCGGCGCCGATGAGCACACCGTCGTCACCGATGGGCATGCTGATCGCCGCGAGTTCCTCGGCGGTGACGACATGACGGTTGCGGCGCGGGCCGCGCAGCCCGAACCCCGGGCTGAAGATGCGCCGTTGCTGCTGCGCCGGCTCCGGCCGGCCGATGATCGGGATCATGCCGGTGTCGGTCGGGGAGGCCACGTGCGCGGGCGTCGTACGGCCGGGGGTGCGGCCCTGCTGTCCCGGGGGCATGGTCTGTGCGGGGTGGGACATCAGTAGGTACCTCCGAGCGGCAGGGTGGCGAGGGCTCCGGGGACCTGCTCCCGGTCGAGCCGCACGAGACCGACCTTCGCGGCACTCGCGGTCCGCTCCAACTCCCGCCCCACCTGGCCGAGTTCGTCGTCGCCGCGGGCGGTCACACGGACATGCCCGGTGAGTGAGACACCCCGGTTGCCGGCCTTGCTCAGGGTCATGCTGAACGTCGTCGCCAGCACCGGCAGCGAGGTGAACCGCGTGACCAGCTCGGGCAGGGCGACCCCGCCGTGGCCCAACTGCGGCCAGCGGGACACCCAGTACGTCGTGTGGTACCGGTCGTCGACCCGCCAGCTCCTCACCGACTCGACCGTACGGCGCTGGGTCCGCCCGTCCTGCGCGGTGCGCTGCTGGTTGGCGCGCGGGTTGAGACAGCTGGAGGTGGCCAGCGCCTGAGTCAGCTCGGTCTCGTCCAGGATGGTCGCCTTGAACCCGGCGCCGGCGAGCCGGCTCGACAGCTGGTCGGCGACGCGCAGCAGCGCCTTCTGGGTACCGGCAACGCCGTCCCCGCGCGCCTTGACCGCCTCCGGGCACAGCTCCGGGTCGAGCTTGAGCGCGACCCAGGTGAGCCGCAGCGCGGGCGAACCGACCTGCGCCTGCAGGGGGCCGTAGGACCGCGCGGCCAGCGACTGCGCGGGCAGGTGGGGTGCGGGCGCCGGCTGGGTGTGCTGCACGACCTGCACCGAGGCGAGCCGGATGCCGTCGACCTCCAGGGCGTCCTGGATCAGCTTGAGGGGCAGCTGCCGATGGGCGGCCGCGGGGCGCAGCGGCTCGTCCGCCGGCTGCACGAAGAGCACGGCGGTGAGGAAGGTCCCGTCGCCGATCATCCCGATCTGGCGGTTGTCACGGGAGACGAAGGCGTACGTCCGCAGGGCCGGGTCGCACTCCACGACCGGGGCCAGCATCGGCTCCGTCCCGGGCGGCACGGGCAGTTTGGCGTCACGCCGTCGCCGGCGCAGGGCACGGGTGGTCTCCCACCACTCCGGCAACGGCCGCCGACCGCGCCGCAGTACGGCCAGGAGCAGCAGCAACACCGCCACCGCACCGGCCGGAACGAGCAGCCAGGACACATCGGCGGCCCAGGCGGCCACCATGACCGCCGCGGCCATCTCGACCAGGATGAGCTGCTGCAGCCGTACCGGACCCAGACCGCCGGGCCTGGGCAGGGTGCGCGGAGAGGCGGCCACGGGAGCGGTCGACGCGGGCGGCGACGCCGTACCTCCGCCGCTGCCGTTCGGACCTCCCTGTTGCTGCGGTGCGCGGCGTCCGCGCCGAGTACTCGTAGCGCTGCTCATCCCCCGGGACATCCCTTTCGCGAATTCAGGCCCACGACATCGCTGTGGGCGGCTCACGGTACCCGTTGCGGAACGTCACGCGACACACGGGACACCGAAACCCCAGGTGACCACCCTGTCACGGACCGGCCCCGCGTGGTGGAGCGCTGCGGTGAAGCTCTGTGAAGATGCGGGGTCGGCCGCCGACCTGCGTCCCGGGGCCCCCGGGACGCAGGGCATAGTAGGGGCCTGCGTGGCCGAGGAAGCCGAAACGAAGCGGCCGAAGAAGCCGACGTAAGGCCGAAGAAGCCGACGTAAGGCCGAAGAAGCCGACGTAAGGCCGAAGAAGCCGACGTAAGGCCGAAGAGGCAGACATAAGACGGAGAAACGGGGATCACGGGGATCATGGCAAAGCGTCAGGACGAGCTCGCCGCCTACAACTTCGCTCGCAAGCGCACCGTCGCCGCCTTCCTGGCGCCGTCGCCCGGCGGTTCGGAGGAGGGCGCACCGCGCCCGATCAAGACGGTGACACCCAGCCTGGCGCTGGGCGTCGTTCTGGTGGTGGGCTTCATCGCGTGGGGCGTGATCAAGCCCTCGGCCCCGCAGGGCTGGGACACCCCGGGCGAATACATCATCGTCGACAGCGACTCCACGACGCGCTACGTCGTCCTCAACGACACGACGTCGAGCGGCAAGAAGGTCCCGACGCTGCACCCCGTCCTCAACTACGCCTCCGCCAAACTGCTGTTGGACAAGGGCAAGGGCAGCGTCCTGGAGGTCTCCGGCAAGGAGATCGACAAGAGCGGCATCGCCCACGGCGCGACCCTCGGCATCCCCTACGCCCCCGACCGGCTGCCCTCCGCGGGCGACGCGGAGAAGACGAAGACCTGGGCGGTGTGCGAGCGTCCGGCGCCGGGCTCGGGCAACAACCCGGACGGCAACATCGACCGCGCGGTGTTCGTCATGGACGCCACGGACGCGAAGTCGCTGAACGGCGCCGGTGCCGTCGACCCCCGCGAGGCGCTCTATGTCAAGGACACCAAGACGGGCGCGGAGTACCTGGTCGACGGCCAGGGGACCCGCTTCCCGCTGGGCGCGCCCGGGCTCGGCAACACGACCATGACACAGCTGCGTTCGGCGGTCATCGGCCAGCAGGCCGAGGCGCAGCCGGTGAGCCAGGAGTGGCTCGCCACCCTCAACCCCGGCCAGGCCATCACCTTCCCTGACGTCACCGGCGCGGGCTCCCCGACCTCGGTCAAGGGCCTGCCCGCGGAGGCGGGCACGGTGGGCCAGGTGCTGGAGTCGTCGGACGCGCAGGGCCGCCAGTTCTACGTCGTCCTCCAGGACAAGGTCGCCTCGATCTCACCCTTCGTGGCCGCCCTCCTGGAGCAGTCGCCCGACGCGCGGGGAAGCGGCGCCGTCAAGGTCGCCCCGAACGTCATCATCCAGGCCAACGGCGGTACGGCGGACAAGTTCTACGGCGACAAGGGCTGGCCGGAGGTCGTCCCCAAGCAGGCGAACCCGCCGGCGTCGGGGGTGGAAGCGGCCCGCACCACGTCCTGCAGCGTCTACAAGGGCACGATCGGCGCGGACAAGAAGCCGCAGCTGGCGACATGGGCGGGAACGGCGTACCCGAAGAAGGTCATCGCTGACTCGTTGAGCGCGTATGTGTCGTCCGGTTCCGGGCTGTTGTTCCAGGAGGTCACGGGTTCGGCGAGCGGCGGCGGAGCGTGGTACCTGCTGACGGACACGGGGTTGCGCTATTCCCTCCCGTCGAACAACGACAGTACGGCGAAGGGTAGTTCGGAGTCTTCGTCCTCTTCATCCTCTTCGTCGGGTTCGTCGGGGTCGTCGGACCCGTCCGGTTCGTCGGCGTCGGAGACGGACAAGGCGCGTACGCGACTGGGATACGAGGACGTGTCGACACCGGCGATCGTGCCGCAGACATGGGCGACATTCATCCCGAAGGGCCCCACTCTGGACACGCGCAGCGCCAGCCAGGAACAGAGTCAGTGACGTTCCGGGTGCGGAGTCGGTGACGTTCAACGGGCTTGTGGGTAAGGACACTTGAGGTGTACCGCGCTGCACGGGTCACAGTGGGACAGCTCAAGTGTGTGAGCCGTGTAACTGATTGGTCCTGTCTGTGGATGAGTGACAGGCTGACGATAGAGTGTTTGCAGCGCTCAACGGTGCGAAGCTTCTCCGGGCACCAGGCAAGGTTTCCCGGGATGTGATTCAACGACGACATGGGGGAAGGTCAACATGGCCGGCCAGTTCCGGGTAACCGAGGACGAACTCACCAAGCTCTCCGGCGACATCAACACCGCCAACGGCCAGCTCCAGAGCGAGATCCGCCGTCTGAACGGCGTCATCGAGCAGATCGCCGGCGGCTGGAAGGGCCAGGCGGCCACGTCGTACCACCAGCTGCAGGAGCGGTGGAACGCGGACGCGAAGAAGATGAGCGACATCCTCAACGACATCAAGGAAGCCGTGGACTCCACGCGGAGCAACTACACCGCGTCGGAAGAGGAGCAGAACTCCCAGATCAGCAAGATCATGTCGGACTTCGGCTGAGCCTCCGCGCTCCGCGAGCACGTCGTCAACTTGCCGACTTGCCGACTTGCCGACTTGCTGTCTCCCTGACCTCCCACGGTCTTTCCTGAATCTCCCCGAACTTCCTGAAAGGGAACGACGATGTCGATCCTCGTCAATTACGCAACCATCACCAACGCGTCCACGGACGTGAAGTCCACGGCCGGCCGCATCAAGCAGCAGCTCGACGACCTCGAGGCCGCGGTCAAGCGCGTCGCCGCCACCTGGGAAGGCGAGGCGCAGGAGGGTTACCAGCGCAAGCAGCGCGAGTGGGACCAGACCGCGCAGGACCTGCACAACACCCTGCTGAAGATCTCGACGGCGCTGCAGAGCGCGGCCGAGAGCTACCAGGCCACGGAGAAGAGCAACGCCGCGACCTGGGGCTGAGCCCGTCGGCGGGCCGAAGGACCTGAGGGACCCGAGGAACCTGAGGGACCTGAGATGAAGAGAATCGGCCCAGCCGACGCCACGGTGTCGGCTGGGCCGAGCTCTGCTTCGGGGTCGTACACAGCAAATTCGGCAAATCTTCACGTTCGCGGACTCGTCGCTGGTCGCCAGTCGCTGGTTGTCCGTTCGCTCGTCGTCCGTTCGCTGTCGTCTCGTCGGCAGAGGCATGTCTTCGTCATCAACTTCAAGGAAGCCCGGGGGGCCTGAACATGAGGGGCCTGGACGTGAAGGGCGCAGAAGCCCGTTCGCGTAGCCGCAAGAGCCGTGGAAGCGGTGAGACACGTACCGGTGGGACCCGCGCACTGCAGCGGGTTGTCGGCGTGCTCGCGGTAACCGGGTTGTGCGTGGTGTCGGCGCCGGTGGCGGTGGCAGTGCCGGATTCGGGTGCGGGCTCGGGTGCGGGCACGGGAACACACTCGGGAGACCGTCCCCCCGTGGACTTCGGCCTGGCGGACAGCTCGGAATGCGTCTTCGGCGGGAACGTCATCAAGTCGACGCCGTGGTCGCTGCAGCGCGTGCTCCTGGACCAGTTGTGGGCCCAGGCGACGGGGAAGGGCGTCACGGTCGCGGTCATCGACACGGGCGTGGACAGCTCCAACCCGCAGCTGAGCGGGGCGATGGCGGGGAGCGGCAAGTCATATGTCGACGGTGCCGCGAACAAGGACGTCGAGGGGCACGGCACCCGGGTGGCGGGCATCATCGCGGCGCGCCCCCTGACGGGCACGGGCTTCGAGGGCATCGCTCCGGACGCCAAGATCCTCTCTCTCCGCTACACGGGCGGGGAGAACAAGCAGGGCAACTCGAAGACGATGTCCGAGGCCATCTCGTACGCGGTGGCCCAGGGCGCGAAGATCATCAACATCTCGTCGGACACGTCGGACAAGGAAGACAACGACACGCTCCGCAACGCCGTTGCCGCGGCGGTGAACTCGGGCGCGCTGATCATCGCGGCCGCCGGCAACGACGGAGCGGACGGCAACACCGACAAGACGTACCCCGCCTCCTACCCGGGCGTCCTGGCGGTGGCCGCCTCCGACCGCAACGACGAACGCGCCTACTTCTCCCAGTCCGGCGACTTCGTGGACGTGGCGGCTCCGGGCGTCGACATGGTCTCGACGGTCCCGAAGAAGGGCCAGTGCACGGCGGACGGAACGAGCTTCGCGGCGCCGTACGTGGCGGGGGTGGCCGCCCTGCTGAAGGAGAAGCACCCCACGTGGAAGGCGGCCCAGATCGCCACCCGCATCGAGGAAACGGCCCAGCGCCCGAGCCGCGGCCCCAACCCGTTCATCGGCTGGGGAGTCATCGACCCGGTAGCCGCCCTGACGGATGACTCGACACCGGCCTCGACCCCGTCACCCGATCCGGTGACGAAGACGGGGTCTGGCAATGTCGTGCCCATGGCGGTGACTATGGGGGAGACGGAGGCGGAGAAGGACCGCCGGGTCGCCATCTATGTCCTGGGCACGGCGTTGGCGCTGGTCCTCGTGATCGCGGGGAGCGGGGTGGCCGTACGGGATTGGCGAAGCCGCCGGGTCGCCCTTGCTGCTGGGCGAACCGCGCAGTCCGGCCGGACGGGGCGGGCAGAGCGATGACGATGCCGAAACCGGTGCCGATGACGATGACGATGCCGATGGCTGCGGCGGTGGCGGCTGACAGCGCAGAAAAGTTTTGGAACAGGGGAGAGGACAACGGGGTATGAGCAACGGGATGCGGGTTGATCTGAGCGCGCTGGATGAGGTCATCCGGAAGCTCAATGGGCTTCTCTCGGACATGGATACGGCCAATACGAAGGCCAAGTACGAGACGGATATTCCGAGCAAGGCCTTCGGCAGCGCGGAGTTCCTGGAGTCCAACACGCTTCACGAGGCCCACCAGAAGCAGAAGGCCAGGATCGAGAAAATGATCACTGACCTGCACAAGCTGATCGATGACTTCGGTACGAGCACCTCGAAGGTCAGGGACAAGTACAGCAACCAGGAGCACGCGAACGCCCAGGGAGTGAGCGCGACTCCAAAGGGCGCGTCGGCCTACTGAGCGGTTCAGCGACCGGTTACTGACGGAGGGGATGTTCGAAGATGTATGGCGAGTACTACAGCCCTGAGCAGATCAAGGCTATGCAGGAAGCAGAGAAGGAGCGGATCAAGGACAAGCACGACCAGAAGCTTGAGTCACTCCCCGATGGCGGTATGGGAGGGCCTGACCGCTCCCAGATCGACACGCACTTCATGCAGATGGGTATTCCCAAGCTGCACTCCATGATCCTGGACGCGGACCCCAACCGCATCTACGAAGTCAGCCAGCACTGGAAGTCCGTACACAACATCTTGTCCGGCGGCGATGGCGACGGCAAGACGGGCGGTGTGGACACGGTTTCGTCGAAGGACAGCGTCGCGGGGATGATGCAGAGCGCCGTCGAGAATGTCCTTGAGCACTGGGAGGGCGACGCGGCGGAGGCCTTTCGTAAGAAGGCCAACGAGATCATTGGGAACATCCAGGTCGGAGCCGCATACGCCAATCAGTATGCGGAAACCATGCACGCCGTGCAGAACGACCTGCGGAACTCCATCACCAAAATGCGAGACGTCAAGGAGCCTTCCGGCTGGGATAGGGCCTGGGACAAGCTGACGGACGACAACCGCAGCGATGCGCAATTGTTGGCAGACATTAACAAGGGCGTGAGTACCGATGCCGCCCGCCAGGCGAACGCCGACTCCTTGTCAAAGGGAAAGGAAGAGCAGCTGAAGGGGGTGGCGATCATGGAGCAGTTGGCGGTGAACTACAAGGCTTACGCGAAGAATACGTATCTTGAAGAGAAACCGAAGGATCCCTTCTCGCCACCGAATCCCCAGACGCCCATGCCCACTCCGATCCCTGTGCCCTCTGCTGGCACCTCCCGCCCAAGCAGCGTAAACGGCACGGCCAAGCCGTGGAGCGCTGGGGCGACTGCAAGCATCAAGCCGACGCCGACCACGCCCACGACACCTTCTATGCCGCGTGAACCTGGCATCACAGGGGGCACACAGCTACCTACGGCCAGGACGAATGTGGACAGTATTGCTCCGGGCTTGAACGGAACTGGCCCCAGTACAGGAGTTGGCGGATCCAGCGTCGGCGGTGGCAGCTTCGGCACTGGTGGGGCGGCGAGTCCGAGTATCGGATCTCCTGGCGGAGCAGCTGGTCTCGCGGCTGGTTCTGCCGGAGGAATCGGAGCCGTGGGCGGTCGAGGCGGCCTTGCCGGCGGTGGAGCAGCGGCTGCTCGGGGCGCTGCAGGCCGAGCCGGTACGGGTGGCATGGGCGGACTCGGCGCAGCTGGCCGTGGCGGTGCCGGCGCTGGCGGTCGTGGAGCTCTCGCGAGGGCCCGCGGCGGCGTCGTAGGCGCCGCCAAGGGTGTCGGTGGCAAGGGTGCCGGTGGTGGTGCAGGCTTGCACGGCAGCCGGGGCGGATCGCAGCGCGGTGGTATGGCTGGTGCAGCTGGCGCGACTGGCAAGGGAAAGCGGTCTGGAGACGAGAACAACCGGGGCGACCGTCCCGACTACTTGGTCGAGGACGAAGAGACGTGGATTTCGGAAGAGGACCGTAACCGCAACGTACCGCGGACTATCGAGTAAGCAGACGAGCTGGACAGACGGAACGTATTCGTCTGTCTATGTCATAAGAGCTGGCGTAGCCAGTCGCAGCTGAGTGAGGAGCAGGGAGTTGGGTTTCAAGCGAGTCTGGCCCACGACAGGCGTCGTGGCATTGACGGGGGCCTTGCTCCTCACATCAGCACCTATCGCGTCGGCTGACCAAGTTCGTGACGCTCAGTGGCCGCTGACTGTGTACGGTGCAGGGAAGGTCTGGAATACCTCCCAAGGTGCTGGTGTCACGGTTGCTGTCGTTGACTCAGGCGTCGATGCCAACCACCCGGATCTCACGGGACAGGTTCTTGAAGGCAAGGACTTCAGCGGTGGTGGTGATCCTCATAAAGACACCGAAGGACATGGCACCGCCATGGCCAGCCTCATCGCTGCCCATGGACATGGGGTAAATGCTTCTTCAGGAGTGATGGGCCTCGCGCCGAAGGCCAAGATCCTTCCGGTCCGGGTGGAGTTGGGGGGAAACAAGCCCGTTACTGCAGAGGTAGCCTCTGGAATTCGCTATGCCGTCGATCAGGGTGCTTCTGTAATCAACCTCTCGCTTGGTGATGAAAATTCATATCCTGGTTCGAGAGTGGCCAAGGCAATTGAGTATGCCCAAGAACACGATGCCGTGGTGGTCGCGGCTACGGGCAATGATTCAGGCACCGTATCGTATCCAGCTGCCCTTCCAGGTGTAGTCGCTGTCTCTGGCGTCGATCAAAGTCTGAAATTCTGGTCTGACTCAAACACTGGCGATGTAACCGTCGCAGCGCCTGGAGTGGATCTCGCCCAGGCGGACCCGACTACAAAAAGCGGTTACTCGGTGGCAAGCGGAACCTCCGGCTCCGCCGCCTACGTCTCAGCCATCGTCGCCCTACTCCGCTCCAAGTACCCCGACCTAACCGCAGGCCAAATCATCAACCGCCTGATCAAGTCGGCCTCCTTCCTGAACAACACAGGCAAGACCGCCCCGGACAAGGAACTCGGCTACGGCATCGCCCGCCCGGGCTCGGCGTTGACGATGGACATCCCCAAGGGCCCCAAGGAGGGCCCCCTCGCCCAGGCGTCACCGTCCACCTCCGCCCAGTCCGGCTCGGCCTCCGGCAACGAGAGCTCAAGCCAGGCGGCGAAGAAGAAGAGCAAGTCGTCCTCCAGCGGCCTCCTGATCGCCGGCGTCGCAGGCGCAGTAATCATCATCGCCATCCTCTTCGCCGTGATCCGCAGCCGCCGAAACCGAGGCAACGGCGGCAACGGCCCCGGCGGCGGTACGCCCCCGCACGGCACGGGCTACCCGCCCCAGCCCCCGATGGGCTACCAGCAGCCGTACCCCAACACCCCTCCCAACCAGGGCTATCCCACCCCACCGGGCCAGGCTCCGCAGCAGCCCAACCCCTACGCGCAGCAGCCCCCTTATCAGGGACAGTAGAACCTGCGGCCAAGACGGCCCCGTCAGCATTGGCGGGGCCGTCTTGCTGCTCTCTGAAGAGACCTTTGCCAGCCTGACGCCGTAAGCCTGCCGACATCCCCTCCAGCAAACGTCAACCGACGGCCGTGACGCCAAGCACCCGTACGAGGCATTTGTGAACGGTGTGCCCAACAGCGGGCCTTGCCACCAACGCCCTCCGAGGCCCAACCCCCGCACCCCACCTCGGCCCTCAATCCGCCGTACGGACAGTGAAGCCAAGAGGTTGCCCCCAACGGCAGCCATATACCGGGTAGTTGGCGACTTTTCGATCTGCAAAGCCGCGCTATACTTTCCCTTTATCGACGTGCTCACATCAAGAGCGAGCACCTTCCGCTCCATGCGGAACGTGAACGACATGGGGGACACAGCGTGTCAGTCGGGACGGGGATCGAGGATCCGGGAGCACTGAATCGTGCGGGCTCCGGCGCGCGCGAGATCGCGGGGCAGACGCGAACCGCCGGTGCCCACCCCACGGACGAAACACGTACGGCATCCCGGGACTTCGGCGCAGGAAACTGGGACGGCGGGCTGGACACGGCACTTTCCAGTGTGGCGGAAACCTGGTCGTCCCAGGTCTCCGCTCTCGCGGCAAGGTGCGAAAGCCTCGCCACCCAGTGCGGCAACACAGGACTGCTGTACCAGCGTACCGAGGCCGTGAACACCCAGACCATGAACTCTCTGGCAAGCGACTTCGGCTGAACAAGGCTCACCGCCACCACCACTGCCGTAATCCACCCGCAGCCCCAGCCTGCGAAGACACCCGACTCCACGGAGACGCGCCGAGCTCATGCCGACGTACGAGCAGCTGTACCACCTCAATCTCAGCAACCTCAAAGCGGCCGCTGAGCGTTGGGAGGAGACCGCCACCAAGTTCAAGGGCCTGCACACCGCGTACGGCGATCAGGTGGTCCGGCCCTTCCGGCAGGCCGGCTGGACCCAGCCGGTGTTGACGGCGGCCAAAGCCGACAGCGATGTGCGTGCCGCAGAGCAGGAGTTCGCGGACGCCCCCAGGGAGGCGCAGGGCATCGCCGGCGTCCTCACGACACTGCACACCGAACTGAAGAAGGCGAAGGACGACCTCCATCACCTCGCCGACGTCGAGGCCAAGAAACAGGACCTCCAGGTCAGCCCCACCGGCGTCGTCACTCCGGTAAATGACCTCTCCCAGGACCCCTCGCGTCACCACGACCCCGACGCTCAGGACACCATCCGCCAGCAGCACGCAGCCTGCGACGCCTTCGCCCGCCGTATCGAAGGCGTCCTCCAGCGCGCAGCCGACGCGGACGACACCGCCTGCTGGGCCCTGCGTCGCGACCTCGGTGGGAACAAGACCGACTTCAACTCCAAGGTCGTCACATCCCTCGACGAGGCCGACGCCACCCACGCGGCCGAGCTGATGAGGAAGGGCGACAAGCTCACGGACGCCGAGCTCAAGGAGCTCAACCACTTGATGAGGACCAACCAGAACGACCCGGTCTTCGCCACCGACTTCTACCAGCAGCTCGGCCAGGAGGGCAGCCTCAAGCTCTACGGCCAGCTCGCCCTGCAGACCAGCGACGCCGAGGACGAACGAAAATCCCTGCTCCAGCAGATGCAACGCACCATGGGCAACACCCTCGCCACCGCCACCGACCCGGACAACAGACCTCACCTGTCCGAACAGTGGACCGCGGACCTACGCAAACTCGGCACCCAGCACATCCAGCTGTACGACGACAGCACGAACGAGGGCCCGTACGGCTACCAACTCCTCGGCGGCATCCTCCGCTACGGCAACTACGACTCCACCTTCCTCACCCCTATCGCGGAGCACGTCACCCAACTCCACGACAAGGACCCGTACTTCTTCGCGGGCACCAAGGGCGACTTCGGCGACCCCAACTACGGCTTCAACCCCTCAGGCAAGAACGGCGCCGGCTACGACCCCATGAACAGCGTCCTGGAAGCCCTGGGACACAGCCCACAGGCCGCCATCGACTACTTCACACCACCGATGGAGGCCTACGCCGAGGACGGCACCCACAAGGGCGAAATCCCCGAAATCGGCGGAACCACCAACTACCTGGACTACCTGACAGACAAGAACTACGCCAGCTTCCCGGACATCACCGGTCACGACGCAGATGCCGTGGAGAAGTCGGTGAGCTACTTGCCCGACTCGCTTGGCCATGCTCTTGAAGCAGCAACAACCGGCCGCCCAGCCGGCACCGACCCTTCTGCGGGCCCACTTGCCCACACGCAGGACCAGGCTGATCTGGCCGCCCAGGTGATCAACAAATTCAGCGGTCCAGATGCTGGAGAGCTCCTCGACGGCAAAGAGGGGACGTATCGAGCTGCGAGTGACAGCCTCGGCAATATCGGCGCTGACTACATGGGCGACATTCAGCGCTCGATCAGCGGCCAGGACAGCCTTCCTGTGCAAGGCGCGAGCGCGGGTTTGGACGCGGAGGCATCCAAGGAGTTCCTCTATCAGGTCAGCCAGGACCCCGATGCCTACGCCGCACTCACCGGCTCTCAGCAGGCTTATACATCTGCCCTCATCGACGCACAGATCAATGGCCCGGGAGACCGTGAAGTGTCCGTAGCCCAGCGTGTTTCTTCGGCCGCTCACCCCGGAGCCGAAGTAGCGGGCATCATGAGCGCGGCCCGTGCTCACGCCGTTCATGACACCCATGCGCACGACGACGCCGATTACAACGAAGGCGTCGACACCGCGAACAAATGGGTTGGTCGCGGACTTGGGCTTGCGACTGGGAAAATTCCGGTGGCCGGTGAGGCTGTCGGCTGGGCAATCGAAGATGTGCAGGAAAGCGTGGCGAACAGCCTGTATCGGGACACCACCAACGAGGCCCAAAGCGAGGCGGGGCGCGACTACACCAATGGCGAGTCGGCCTTGCGCGAGTCCGTACGCGCAGACATCGCCCGTTCTGGAGGGAGTGAGGCCTTGCAGGACGCCGTAAGCCGAGAGGTAGACCAGAGCCACACCACTGGTGCCGAGTGGGGAGACCAATACCATGGCTGACCACCGTCCCGGCCGACACATAAGCTGTGCGGCGCTCTCTCTCGCCGTGCTCCTGCTCACGGCCTGCTCTGGCGAGAAGAAACCCGAAGTGGCGTACACGTTGCCTGAGATCCTGTGCGGAGCACACGTCAAGAAGAGAGCTGTGGAGCCTTTCTTCCCGCCCGGTAAGAGGCTGTCGAAAACTGGTGAATCCCTAACCAACGGCAAATATGCATCCGGATGCGACTACGCAGTCGACAACGCCAAGACGCTGCTCGTAAGCAACTTCTTCCACGAGGACGCGGCAACTGCCCGCCAGATCGCGGAGAAGCGGGCCGTCCAATACGGTAACGGGGACAAGATGGTCACCGTCGATGCCTCCGGTGATGCTGCCGTGTACTCCCGTGGTGCTGTGGCAGTGGCACCGTGCCCTGGCTACGCCTCCGACACAGGTGGGCTACCCCGCACCAGCTTTTCCGTTGAGGTGCTGGTCTTTTACCCCAAGGACCTGTCCAAGGAACGAAACGCCCTCACGGAGCTGGTGAAGGAAATCGTCCCAACAGTGGCGAGGGCCAACGGCTGCTGAATCTTGCTGAAGCAGCGTTCGGCTACTTGGTTTCGACAATGAAAGTCCGGCGTCGCGTTTGCGGGTGGTGCTCATGAGGCGGTCCTGTCTCTAGCCGAAGTCGTTGCGCATCGCCAGCTCGGCCGAGCCGGCTCGCGACCGGCCCGAAGTCGGCATCAGGTCCGCCGGGGCGGTGAACGTCAGGGTACGTGCCATGCCGAGGAGTACCCCTCGGTAGTCGTTTGCAAGGTCGACCGCCGCCGTCACCAACTGGACGGTGATGATCGACGAAGTGCGAGGGTCCGGTACTGCCACAGTCCCCTGCCAGACAGTACCGAGCAACGGTTCTTCCGCTCCCTCGGGAGGAGACCCTGGCGCCACAGTCTTGCGCACCCGCTCGAACAAGAAACCGGTACCTACAGGGAGTTCGACGGGTCGAATACCTGGGTCTGTACCTACGGCGCCTCCGGCGGTCAGCATTTCGGCCAGTACGAGTTTGGGGCTTGCTCCCGCAGACGGAACGGCTGAGATGGTCACAACCGACAATGAAGGGTTTCCATGCTCGTCAGGGTGCATGCCGAGCGCGCACGTCGCCACGGGCTGACTCTGCAACATGAGCACGACTGAGGCGTAGAGTCGGAACACCTGGTCGGCCCGGCCTCGGATCTCCTCGGGCAGGGATCTGATCTGCAGCGCCAGGTCTTCCAGTCCTGCCGGCGAGGGATTGAGATCCAGTTCCAGATACCCATGGGGGAGTCCGTACCAGAACACAGGGTGCAACTCGGCACTGACGACTGCGGAATTGATGCTCACAGTCGGATCCCCCTCGCGAGTTCAGCGATGTCAGAGCCGAATACACTGAGTGTGTCCTTCGCGCCGGAAAGTGCCACGCCTGCCTTGGTGGCCTCGGTGGAGTCGTGTCCGACGCCGTCCTCAGGGAGGAGTCCAAGGGTTTCCGCCGAAGAGACGGTGTTGGCGGTCGCATTGACGCCATTGAGAGCCCAGTCGCGCATTTTGGTGGGGCTGGTGGCGAGGTCAACCGCTCTGTCCCAGTTGACGGCCTTCACTTCGCCGCCGAAAGAGCTGGCTTTGGCGCCCAGCGACATCGCCTCGCCGCTCTCCCTGGCAACGCCGGCCGCCAAGCCCACTTCACTTCCCGCCCTGGCCAGTATGCCGACGCCGGGCACCATTCCTAGTGTGTCACCGACAGCGGAGCCCCAGGCGGTGAGGCCTTCCCTCCACCCGTACTTGCCCATCAGGGAATCCCTGAAGTCCTCGCTCGACAGGTTCTTGCCCATCGACGCGGCACTGGCAACGATTGCGACAGCGGCAAAGGCAGGGGCCAGCGGGGTGGGAAAGAGAGCCAGAAGGCCGGCGATGGCCCCGATGGTCCCCGCATGGTCCAGCAGGAACTCACCGACGTTCTTGAGCGCGTCCCCAATGCCGTCGAGGGTCTTGCTGAACCATCCCGGTTCCTTGGGGGCGAGTTTGTCATCGGCCTCGTCGAGCTTGCCGGCGATGGTACGGGCACGGTCCGTGTGCTCGGTCTCCAGCGCCTGGGCCTTGGTGATGACGTCTGCGTACGCCTCGTTGGCCTTGTTCAGATGGGTGGAGGCTTCGTTCAAGGAGTGTTCGGCAGCGCGCAGGCGTGCCGTGGCCGCATCGGCTTCGTCCTGGCTGGCGAATTCCTTGCCCGCCAGTTGAAGATCGGGGTGCTGGGCGGCGTCGTCGTACCGCAACTTCGCCTTCTCCGCATCGGCCTTCTTCTCCCCGGCGTCCTCGTCGTATTTCTTCGCCAGGTCGCGGTGGGAAGAGAGGTCGCCGTTCCAGACTTCGAGCCATGCCGCGGCCTTGTCCATCGAATGGGCCGCATTCTTCATGTACTTCGGCAGCTCACCGTCCAGTGCGTCCCGGAAGGCATCCGCCGCGTCTCCCTCCCAGTGGGAGCTTTCGCCGAGCAACTTGTCGATCTGGCGGTACGAGCTGTTCAGCGCCGTGGCCGCAGCCTTCACCTTCCGCTGCAACTCGGCAACTTCCCCGGGCACGCCTGGCACTGGGTTCCAACCGAGGTTCGGATAGGGGTTCGCACTCATCGAACCTTCCCACCGCCTGAAGTGGATGATTCCGCCATCTGCTCCAAGGCCTTGTCGAGGTTGTCCTCGAATTCCTGGTAGCTCAGTTTGTTGGATTTCACGCCTTCGGAGATTTCACCGATCATTTCACTCAGCTGGTCGGAGCCGTATTTCCACTTGGCCTGAAAGGTGTCACACGCTTCATCCAGGCGAGGTGTCCCGATCTCGGCAGCACGGATATGTGAGAGTGCCGTGCGTGCTTCGTCCAGGTCTTTCACCGCCTGCTCCAGCGTCTTGACAAACCTATCCAGTTGGTCCAGGTCGACCTTGAAATGATCGCCCACAAACACCCCCATAGCCGTGAAACAAGGTAAAATCGGAGCAAAGTGGGCACGCATGAGTTGCCCAGTGCCACCTGGCGAGGCGGCAGTTTATATGCGAGTAGAGTCGTGTGTCGATTGCGCTCTGGTGCCGAGCTCTCGCAAGCCTGCGGGGCGGGGGTCAGGGCTGGAGAGTTTCCGGATCCGCATGTGGGGAGAATTTGTGAACGAGGGTAGCGCGAGTGTTCCCCCCGAAGTGCGGGGTGCGCAGCTCGGTCAGGCGCATGAAAAACTCACTGTCCCTTTTTCTAAATGTGCCTTCGATCACATTGAAACGCGGGCTGTGTGGGAGAAAGCGTGGCGCAAGGCGAAGCGGCGTATCAGGATCTGGCATTCCTTGTATGTCCTCTCCTGGGTGGCATACGTGGTGTACTTCCCCAACGCTGCGAGTAAAGTCGAGGAGCAGAGGGCTGCCGGGCTGATTGTCGTGGCGTCGTTCATCTATCTGGCAATTTTCTACCTGCATCGCGACAGGAAGGCGTGCCTGAAGCGCATCCGGCGTGTGCTTGAGGAATATCCGTGGCAGTTCGTGCCTGAGGCGCACCGGCTTCTGGGAGTCAGGGACGGGGTTGGGGTTCCCGTCCAGGTGCGGTATCGCGAAGGCGAAGAGCAGAGCGGTGTCATGTCCGCGCGTGATCCGCTGCGGCGATACCGATGGCCCGAAGGGCTGGAGCACGGCGCCTGGTATGCCGGTGAGCAGTGGCAGCCGGGGGGCATCGGCGCGCGGGGATTTGCGGTCTTGACCGTCCCGGGCGGCGGCGAACTGATGGAATTGTCGCGGAGGGCGGGAGCGAGGTAGGGGCTGTCCGACGCGACGTTGGGCCGGAGACGGTCCGTCAACGTGACGCAACCCTGAACTCTCCGTCAGGACAAGGGGCGAAGGCATCGAGAGACGGTTATCAGAGGATGAGGTCACCTTGCGCATGCTGCAGCCGAGGCGGACACCCTTTCCGGTGAACGCGGTGAGGTGCCCGAGTTGACCGTTCCCCTTGGCGGTAGGTCAGATGGGCGTTCTGCTTCCGACATCCAGCAGGCGGAAGGACAGCACCGCGCGGGTGATCCGGACGGCTTGCCTTCCGCTCCACGGGAAAATGCCGGTGGCGGCGAAGGCCCTGCCGAAGGCCAGTACGAGCAGGCCGAAGAAGAACAGCGCGAGCAACCGGACGACCTCGCCGAATCCGACCCGCACGTACGAGTAACCGGCCTCGGAGACCTTGCTGCCCGGCTTCACTCTTACCCAGGCGCTCGCCCGGTCGTCGACATCCTTGCCGAGAGCACGGCCGAGGGTGCTGGGGCGTGGGTGTCACCCGGCAAGCAGAGATGACAGCACCCGCCTCACGCGAAGAACGCCACCAGCAAGCTCACCACCAGCCCGATCGCCCCCAACCCCGCCGCCGCCAAGCACCCCTTGAACAACCCCCGGCTCTCCGACCGTCCGTACGGGAAGCCTGTCACCGCTGTGAAGATGCCCGCGGAGAGGGCGATCAGTGCGCCGAAGGTCCAGGCGGAGCCGACTGCGATGGCGTAGAGCCAGCCCTTGTCCAGTTGGTAGTCGGTGTCGCCGGACTTGCGGGCGTTGATGACGTGGCCCCTCTGGTAGAGGGCGTCGCTCTTGAGCTCCGCGTTGAGGTCCTTGGCCGAGCCGTTGTCGGCCGTGAAGGTGCCGTAGCACCACCGCGTCTTGGTCTTCTTCCGTGAACTGCTCGACGAGCTGCGGTACTTGTACTCGACGGTGCAGTTGTCGACCGTCAACTTGCCCGGTGTCGACGCCGCGTAGCGGACCGGGCCGAGCCAGGCGCCCAGGGCGAGCAGGACCACGCCCACGAGGATCAGGCCCGCGCCGATGAGGCGGCCGAGGCCGGTTCGGTCGCCCTGGGCGGCGGCGCTCGGCGTGGCGTTCCCGTGTACTTGGGTCATGGAGGGTTCCTCGGGAATGAGAGATCGGGGGACGGTGGGAGGCGGCGGAATATGGGAGGGGAGGAGCAGAGAGGGCTTTATGCCAGCAGTGCGCATACCAGTGCTGTCAGCGCGCCGATCGCGAATGCGCCGGCCAGCGTCGGGCCCAGTACCTTCTGTGCGGGCAGGCCTTGCCAGGAGGGCGCCAGGCCGGGGCCGTTGCGGGTGCCGAAGCCCGTCAGGAGGCAGAAGACGCCGAAAGCGACGAGGGAGAGGCAGAAGGCCAGGATCGCGATGTCTTTTTCGGGGGCCCGGTCCTCGGGGAGTTCAAAAGTGCCGTCTGCCTGTACGACACCGATTTTCGCCCCGTTTTCGAGACGCGACGACGTCTCCACCGTCACGTCTTGGTAGGTGGCCCCGCCCTGTTGTGCCGTCCAGGTTCCCGAACAGCCGAACTTGAGTTCCGTCGTTCGCCTGTGCGTGCCGTAGTGAGTTTTGGTGTGCGCTTCGCATGAAGAAACGGTGAGGGTTCCGTCCGTGCCGTCGCCGGCCAGTTCGCCGCGGAGCTCCGGAACGGTCACCGCGGCGACGACGGCAGCCAGAACGATCAGTCCCAGGCCGAGCAGCCTCCCCATCCACAAGGTCCCTGTGCTGCCGTAACTCGACCGTGTGGTAACCATGTTGACGTCCCCCCGGGAAACTTGACGATCTCTTGACTGTCGGGCTGGCTGAGCCGTGCGCGAGGAGTCTAAGGTATCGGCCTGTCGTCCAATATGAACTGCAGCAAACGGAGTCCGGGGGAGCAGTGGAGTTCGGCACCTTTGACGTCGACACGTCGGTACTGAAGAAACAGGGACAGAACTTCGCCGAGTTGGGAAGTGATTTCACCAAAGCCTCCAAGAAGCTTCAGGATGATCTGGACGGGCTGGGTGAACCCTGGTCCGAAGCGGATTTCGGCGAGGTCTTCGGGCAGGTCTACACGCCGATTCGCGACGGGATCTTCACCTCGATGGACAGTCTCGCGAAGCGACTCTCCCAGATCGGTCACAACCTGGAAGACATGGCCCGTGACTACGACGACTCGGACGCGTCGAACAGTGGCCTGCTGAACGGAATCATCAGCGAGGTCGGAAAAGTCTGAGACCGTCAAAGTCTAGTGACTCCACTGACTCCACTGACCCCAGTGACGCCAGTGATTTCAGTGGCCCAGTAACTTCCCGGGGTCAATATTTCCGAGTCAGTAACCTCCGGCAGTAACTTCCAGAGAACTCCACGCACGTAACGGGGCTATTCGCATGGCGCTCACACTGCCCGACGAACTCGTCTGGGTGCTCGACCTTCTCGGCTACTCCTGGCCCGAGGCCGACGAGGACGCGCTGCACCAGGTCGCCGAGACCTGGCGGACGTTCGGCAATCAGCTCGAGCAGATCGAGACGACCGGTGAGGGGTACGCCCGTACCGTCGTCGCGAGCAATGTCGGCACGGCCGTCGACGGCTTCAGCAAGGCCTGGGGCGCCTACACCGGCTCGAACGGCGAGGACAGATACCTCCCCGACGCCAGGACCGCCTGCGAGGTGATCGCCCTCGCCTTCGACGCCGCGGCGATCGCGGTCCTCATGGCGAAGCTGGCCGTGATCGCCCAACTCATCGCCCTGGCAGTGGAGATCATCGCGGCTCAGGCCTCCGCCCCCTTCACCTTCGGACTCTCCGAGGTCGGCGCGCTCGGCGCGACCCAGGCCACGCGGGTGATCGTCCGCGAGATCCTGAACAAGCTGAAGCAGGAGGTCATGCAGGCGGTCACCAAGGCCATGGAGCACGCCACCATGGACGCCCTGAAGAAGATCGCCAAGGAGCAGCTGGAGAAGGTCACCAAGGAGAAGGTCAAGCAGTTCGCCAAGGACAAGATCAAGGAAGAGGCCAAGCAGTTCGTCCAGGAGAAGGTCGTCGACGCGGCCAAGGACAAGGCCAAGGACGCCGCGATCGGCATGGCCCAGAACATCGGCCAGCAGGGCATCGAGACCTACTTCGACGAGCGTTCAGGCATCGACCTCGGTGAGACTGCGGGCGTCGCCAAGGGGGCGGCCGGCGAGTACGTCGACGACCTCAAGAACGAGGTCAAGGGCGGTGAGGGCTCGACCCTCGCCGGCTACGCCGACGTACAGGGGCATGTCGACGGAGCCGTCGACGCCGCGACCGAGAAGGTCACCGGGGCGGCGGGTGATCGCGTACAGCAGGGTGTGGACGCGGTGTCCGGGCACAGCGGTCGGAGCCAGGGCGAGGAGTCCGCCGACGGTACGACCACACAGGCGCCCCACGCCAACAGGCCCACCCCCGCCGCCACTTCCGGCTCGCGCTCCGGTTCCTCGCACAGCGGCGGGGGCGCACAGGACTGGGCCCGCAGTGAGTTCGGGTGACAGCCGTAGCCACTGACGCCCACCCCCGACACCGGTAGCCACTGGCACCCGCGCCCCCGACCTCCGCAACCACTGGCGCCCACACCCCCAACCCCCTTGTCCAGAAAGGACGTACACACCCATGACCGCCGACCGGGAGATCCAGGACGAGGAACTCATGGGGGTCGCCCAGGACCCCGAACAGGCGCTCCGGCTGCGCCGCTCCCTGCGTACCATCGCCGGCGCGACCTCGCTCGATCCGGCCCTGCGCGACATGGCGCGTTCGGTGCTGAGCGGGGACGTCGACGTCAAGGACGCCTTCCGGGACCCGCGTTACACCGAGGCCGTCTACCAGCGGCTCCATGAGATGCGCCGGGCGGCCGACGACCAGTCCTACGCCGAACGGCAGCAGTCCGGGGCGAGGTTCGGGGAGTGGGAGGCACGGCAGCAGGCCGACCTGGACCGCGAGCGCGCGGAGCGGGACGCGCCGGTGTACGGGGTGAACGAGCGGGACGGCCGGGCGGCACGTCGCTGACCCCGCCCCGCCCCGCCCCGCCCCGCCCCGTCCGACCCCGCAGATCCCCGAGGAACCGAAGGACGCCGCCGAGTGGTGGAAGGCGTTGAGCCCCGAGGAGCGGCAGACCTACACCACGCTGTACCCGAAGGAGATCGGCGCGACCGACGGCCTGCCGACGGAGGCACGCGACGACGCCAACCGCACCGCGCTCGGCCAGGAACTCAACCTGATCCAGGAGGGCAGCTGGGACCAGGGCTTCCGGGACGACAGCGACGACGACGTCAACAAGCGCCTGAACAACCTGCTGGTGCTCAACGAGCAGTTGGAGAAGGCGGACGGCGCGCCCAAGGGCAAGGAGCTGTGCCTCCTCGGCTACGACTCCAAGGGTGACGGACGGGCCATCGTCGCCATGGGCAACCCGGACACCGCCGACAACGTCGGCGTCCAGGTCCCGGCACCGCCACCACCATGGAGTCGACAGGCGGCCAACTCGGGCGTCTCAGCAGGCTGCAGGAGTCGGCGCAGGACGCCGATCCGACATCGAGCACCGCCATGGTCTACTGGCTCGGCTACGACGCCCCCGAAGTCCCCGTCACCGAGGCCGGCAACCTCTCCGTCGCCGGCACCGGCCGGGCGGAGGACGGCGCTCAGACGGTCTGCACGCCCGTATCCAGGCCGGCGGCGACAACCTCAGGTCCTCGGCCGACGGCCACGAGTGGAACGACCAGCGAGTCTCCCAGGACTTCGAGAAGACAGGCGTCGGTACGACCACACAGGCCACGCCGGGTGTGATGCCCGCGGCGCTGCGCCCGGGCACGGGCGTGGGCACCAACATGCCGACGTACGAGGAGACGGTCAGCACCCGCCCCACACCCGGCGCGAACGACTTCGGCTGACGAGCCGCCCCGGGCCCGGCCCGCTCTCAAAGTTGCGGACCGGTGTGTGCCTGCCCGCGCTTGGTGCCGACGAGGTGGGCGATCCCCCAGGCGGCGGCGACGGCGACCAGGAGACCGAGGAGGTTCGGCCAGGCGACTCCGCCGTCCGCTCCGTTCTGCCACCAGGCCTTCGCCGGGTAGAAGGGGTGGGATTCCAGCATGTCCCGGAGGACGAACTCCGACTGCTCCTTCAGGATGACGAACGGGACGGCGTTGGCGTAGCCGAAGAAGGTGCCGAGCGTTGCGATGACGGCTCCGCCGATCCGGGCACCGCCGCTCGTGGGAGCCATCTTGCCGACCAGGGCGCCGACCAGGGCTCCGTTGAGCAGCGCGTGCGCGAAGTAGAGGACATGGGCGGTGGTGTTCGACTGGTCCTTGTAAGTGGCCAGGACGACACCGGTGTAGAGCGACGAGACGACGAAGGAAACGACGAACCCGAGGAAGACCGCACCCACGGGATTCCCACTCGTCACCGGCCGCTGCCCGTACGGCGGCCCTGGCTGCGCCGGGTACGGCGCCTGCCCCGGGAAGGGCATCGGCCCGCCGTACACCGGAGGTTGACCGGGAACGGGCGCGGGGCCGCCGTACAACGGAGGCTGCTGAGGAACCGGCGCGGGGCCGCCGTACAACGGAGGCTGCTGAGGAACGGGCGGTGGCCCGAACCCCGGCACGGGCTGCGGCGGGCCGGGGGGCGGCGGTGGCTGGAAGGGTGGCTGGCTCATGATTCCCCGTGGATTCAATGGATTTGCGTGGCAGGAGCAGCAAATTATCAGGGAGATCAGGAGGGTGCCGGTGGAGCTGGAGCGGGCGGAGTGAAGGATGCGCCTGCGAGAGAAGCATCCCTATAGGTAAGGGAAGTTGTCGGAGTCGGTGACGTGTCCCCAGTTCCTCGTGGCCGCTGCCGCCGGGTCCAACCCGGAGAGCCAGACGGTCAGTTCGGCCAGTAGATCCTCGCCGTCGAGACCGCCGGAGGTCGTGTAGGCGAGCATGTACTCCCGCTGCAGACAGACCATGGCGACGAACGAGCTGAGGGAGGAGCCGGCGAGCGGATCGCCGGGCTGGCGGTCGTCGACCGCGCCGGGCCTGGACTGACGCAGAACGCGGCCGGTGGGGCCGTCGAGGAGGAGGACGCCGCCGATCCAGGTGCCGAGTCCGTAGAACGGGCCGTCTCCCACCGGCGTTTCGAATTCCCTGCTGCCTTCCCAGGTGTGCTCCACGAGCCCGGCGTCGAGGAGTTGGTGGGTGTCGAGGCCGTAGAAGTCCGATACGGCGGGGAAGCCGACCTCGGTGAGGAAGCGTCGGGTCGGTGCATGGGTGAGGCCCGCCGGCAGCTGGTCCTCGGTGAGGGTCGGGGCCGTGCGTTCATCGAAGATGCCGAGCACGCGGGCGCGGGTCGGACGGCAGGACGCTTCGTCGTAGGGGCGCGGTGTGATCTTTCCACGGGGGCCGATCGCGGGCATGGGACGTGCGGAATCGCCGTCGCCGTCGCTGTGGCTGTGGCTGTGGCTGTGGCTGTGGCTGTGGTCGGGGTCGGGCTCGATGGCGTAGAGACCGCGGTCTCCGGCCATCACCACCAGGGGGCCGATGCAGGCCGCGTCCCAGAGGCTGGGTGCCTGCACCGGGCGGAGCACCTGGGGAGCGTTGGCGGGGTGGAGCCTGAGGAGGTTCCACGAGGGTTCGTCGGCCAGCCAGACGGGCTCGGGTGCCGCCCCGGCCGGCTCCTCCGGCTCCTCAGGGGGGAGGGGGCGCCCGGTGGCCGCGTCCCAGACCAGGCTGTCGCCCCCCGCGAAGGCGCTGGTGACGGTGAAGGCGGAGGCACTGGTCTCCAGGCGCTTCACGGCGGGAATGCGGGGACCGGCACGGTCGAGGCGGCCCGGCGCGCGCCAGTTCGTCCAGACGGTCCGCCAGGGCAGTGGGCCGGCGGACTCCACCAACGCATCCGCCCGTGCCGTGTCGCCTTGGCTGAGGGCCAGGAGATGCAGGATCGACAGCCACTCGGCGTGCGAGGAGGGCGCGAGGCCGAGGGCGTCAAGGTAGTGCAGGTCCGCCGCGTACGTCCCCGCCGGGACACCGTCGGGGAAAGCGACGGGCAAGGCCTCCAGCAGAGCGCCCTGGCGGCACTTCGCGAGCCTGCCGGGCGCGGAGAGAAGCTCTTCGAAGCGGCCCGCGGTGGCCGCGTGAGCGGGCAGGGCCCGGCCTACGTAGTCGGTGAGACGACCGCTGTCCGCGCAGGCGAACAGCATGTCCACCAGGGCGTCCCGGAAAGCCGCGAGTTCCTCCGCGGAGCAACTGCCGCGCAGCCGGGGGGCGTCGGCTTCGTACGTCAGGTGCACGGGCAGCGGGTCTGCCTCCGTGACCGACACCAACGGCGACTCGTCGGCGATCGTGCGCAGTTCGGCTTCGTCGAACTCGGTGCCGAGCACGGAGCACAGCGCCTGCCACTCCTCGAATCGCACTCGGCGCGGCTCGGCCAGGGCGAGGGCGAGCACCGCGGTACGGGACCGCGGCGGTGACGAATCGGGTTCCGGCCGGACGAAGTCCTCCCGGGGAGCGAGCACAAGAGGATCCCGGTTGCTCGGGCCCAGGTCCTCGACGGCGCTGTCGATCTCGACGACGAACCTGACACCGGTGTCCTTGAAGCCGAGAGCGAGGTTGCCGGCCAGTTGCTCCGCGGTGTGGCGTGGCTCGGTGGTCGAACGGGTCCGACCGGCCCACTGGGTGTTGGTCACGACCACCACCGAATGGCTCGGGGCCTGTTCCTCCAGCTCGTCCACGAGGAACTGGGCACCTCGGTAATCACCGTAGGAGACGCCGAGGGACCGCATCACACCGTCCAGTACGGCCTCGGTGGAGCATCCCGCCGCATCGACCAGTACGGCCTCGGGTGTGGCGTCGGCGAAATCCCGCAGAAGCGTGGTCTTCCCGGAGCCGGCGGGACCGTCCACGAAGAGGAAGCCGTACTTGGGCGAGGGATCCTTCAACCACTCGTGCAGTCGGGCCCTGGCCTCCTGCGGGCTGTCGTGAGGTGTCTGTGCCATGGGAAAGAGCGCCTCTTCCTTGCCGGTGTCACTCCGGTCCATTGTCCCGCAGGCCGCCTTCCGCCATCGCGCGGACCCAGACCCTGCCGAGCGCGACGATATTCTTGGCGAAATCCTTGTCGAAGCGTTTCTTGTAACCGCCCGCCGGGCTCTCCGCGGGGTCGGCTATTTCGGCGTTCTTGCGGTATCCCGTGCCGTAGTGGATATCGACGCCGGGGACTTCCTCGGACAGGAGTCTCGCACAGTTCGCATACCCCTGGCCGTGGCCGCACGGCTCACGGTCCGAGTACATGCTCAGGGGTTCGTACTTGTTGCCGTCCGGGCGGTTGTCGTTCAGCTGTCTCAGATAGTCGAGGATGTTCTTTTCCGAATGCTTTCCCGACTCTCCGCCGCCGGGATTCGGGTAGGAGCTGTCGACCACATAACTGATCTGCCTGCTGTGCGGATCGTATACTTCGACCGTGGCGTAATTGCGTCCGGTGAAGTCGGGATGGTGTTCCCCGGCGTCTCGCAGCGCTCCGCTGAAGCCCGCCCTGCCGAAGGCGTCTCGAATGGCCTTTTCCAGGGCGTCATGGTCCGGCGACTCCTTGGGATCGGTTCGCCGGTGCGCGCTGTTCCAGCCCGCGCTCTCGTGGGCTTTCCTGCCGTGGTCGGGATAACCCGGTGTGGGTTCGGGACTCGCGCCCACTCCGTGCGAGGCGTGGAAGTTGAGGCTCAGTCGGGCGAGGGACGCGACCACCGCGCCGCGTTCCCCCGGGTGCATGTCGGCGAAGCCCGGAAGGACCCGGGCGAGGTCGTCGTGCCGCAGAACGGTCGGCGTGTGGTCGGGATCGTCGGGGCGCGGGGGGCTGCACTGGCGCAGGGCGTCGACGAGGGGCACCCGGGTGCCGTTGCCGTCCTCGTTCGGGATGGGATCCAGCCAGTTGTTGAGATGCTGGTGAACCGGGTCCAGGTCCAGTTGCCGGACGTCGTTCGTCTGCCGCAGGTTCTGCTGGTCCGGCATGGGGCTCATGCCGTAGTGCGTCGAGTGAATCGTCTCGGGCTCGGTGAGCCGCGGGTGGTCCACGCGAGCCGGGTCGTTCTTGGGATGAGGGTCTTCACCCTGCGCGGCGTCGTGCGCGTGGTGCGGTGTGCCCGCCGGTTCCGCGGGAGCGGACTCCGAGTGCTGGTCCGGTGGGGACGTCTGGCGCGACGCGGTCGCATCGTCGGGGGACCCGGGGGGAGTCGAGGGGGTGGCGTCGGGGCCGGTGGCTGAGGGGGGCGTGGTGTCGGTGTTCGGAGCTGTGTCCGTGTTCGGCGGCGCCGTGTCCGTGTTCGGACCTGTGTTCGTCCCCTGTGCCGAGGCTGCCGAGCCTTGGGCGGGCGGCTGGCTGGTGTCGATCGGATTGCGGTCGGCGTCCAGCGGTATGTGCCATACGTGCGCCGCCTGGTCGATGTGCAGCGGCTGACTGCTGACCTGGCCGCTCTGGGTGTCGACCCAGACGATGTTGCCGTTGTGGTTGACGACGTTGAAGGCGTGCCCGCCTCCGCCCGGCCAGTCGACCTGGACGATCGCCGCCGAGCCGGGACCGGCCTGCTGGAGCGTGTTCGCGATGTTGGCGGCGGTGTTGGGGTCGCCGCCGGGGCCCGCATAGGTGTGGGCGGCACCGGTCCAGCGGATCTGGTTGTCGTTGGCGTTGTCCTCGGGTGACCAGAGGTCGGGTTTGCCGTTCGCGTCCGTGTCGAGGGTGCGTGGCGCCGACACCTGCGGGTTGCCGTACCAGGTCTCCAGGAACGAGCGCGAGCAGTCAGCGCAGTTGTTGCTGCGCCCCGGGACGTTGACGCCGCCGTCGTTCTGGAGTTGCGACCAGTTCCCCTCGAACGGGTCGGGGTGACGCTGCGGAGTGCCGTCCTCGTTGCGCGGGACGGCGTTGTCCAACGCCTGCTGATCGGTGGGGTCGGGGTCGGTCAGCCCGCCGGGGTAGTGGTCCAGATCGGAACGGATGTCCTCCAGGCTGTCCTGCTGCGGATGGTGCGGCTGGCCCGAACTACCGGGCATGGCCTGCGGCGAACCCGGGGCGTGCGGGGAGGCCGAGCCGGCCGCGTGCGACGGCGTCGCGGACGAGGCCGGCGTCCGGATGACGGTGTGGACCGGGACCGGCGTCACGTGCTGCTGCTGGTGCTGTTGCTGCTGCGGATTGTTGGACGACGGTGTGCCCTGCGGCGCGTTGGCCGTGCCCCCGGCCGGCTGCTGCGGGGTGTTCGGGGCGGCCGGTGAACTCCCCGCGGGCTGCTGGGGGGACCTGGCGGGGGGAGTCGTTCCGGCGCCGGGGGTGTTCTGGGGAGAGGGGCCGGGCTGGTTGGCGGTCGAGGAGTTGGGCGTCGAGGAGGTAGGGGTCGAGGAGGTAGGGGTCGAGGCGTTAGGGGTCGAGGTGTTGGGCGTCGAGGAGTTGGGGGTACGACCGCTCGACCCCGAGGAGTTCGAGGTGCCGTTGCTCGCCGCGGAGGTGCGGTCGGTGCCGGAGCTGGCGGCGGTGCCGGAGTTCGTGCCAGTCGAGGTGGAGGGCGTTGTCGTGGAGGAGGTGCTCGTGCCTGCCCTTGTCCCCGTGCCCGTGCCCGTGCCCGTGCTCGTGTTCTGGCCTGGAGTCCGGGTACGAGTGCTGCCGGTCGGGTCGGTGGTGCTGCGGGGCGGGGTGCCGTCGCCTGGCCTGGTGCCCGGGGTCTCACGGGGCCTCGTCCCGTCACCCGGCGTCGCGCTTCCGGGCGTCCGCTGACCAGGAATTCGCCCGTCCGGTGTGCCCGGAGTACGGCCGTCGGCGGTCCCGGACACCCGCCCGTCCCCGGCGCTCGCCGTACCGGACACACGAGCCGAAGCCGAGGTTGACGCAGTCGGTGTAGATGTCGGTGTCGACGCCGGAGTGCTCCGAGGCGCCGTCGACGGCGTAGGACTCGGTGTGGACGCCGGGCGCGACTCCGAAGGTGTGGCCGTGCCCGTGGTGGCGGTCGAAGTCGCCCTTGCCGTGCCGGAGTTGGCCGTAGGGCTGCTCGGGCTCGTGGCGGACGAGCCGCCGCTCCCGGACGACGTACCGACGCCCAGATGCGAACCGCCCGCCCCGCCACCCACAGCGGACGCCACGGGTGCCGTGGGCATGGCTCCCGATCCGCCGTCCGGTCGGCCGCCGCCCCCGCCCCCCGACGACGGATCGCTCGCCGAAGCCGTGGGTGTGTGCGTGGGCGCCGCGTTGGTGTGCGTGGGCGCGCTCGCCGCCAGGCTGTCGATCGACGTACCGATCGACCCGTGGCCGCCCGTCGAGGAGGACGAAGTACCCCCGGACGACACGGGCGTTGACACGGTGTGCACCGTCGGCGACGACAGACCGGACACCGAGGAGCCGCCTCCGGAGTGGGAGGGGCCGGTGGAACTCGGGCCGTCGGACGAACCCGCGGAGCCCGAGTCGTCGGCGGACGCCCCACTCGGCGAGGGGTCGTCGAAGTCGGACAGGGTCGGGCCCGAGTGGGAGAGGGTCGGCCCCACGGCTGCCGAGTCGGCCACCGAGTGGGATCCGGCCCCGGAGTCCGATCCCGAGCCCGGACCGTCCCCGACATCCGGGCCGCCGATGTTGTTGCCGCCGGTGTCGGCGGAGATCCCGCCGCCTATGTTCGAGCCCACGTCGTTGCTCGAATGCGTCGACGTGGAGGAGCCGGAGCCGTCGGAGTCGGACCTTGTCCCCGAGTCGGAGCCGGAGTCGGAGCCGGAGCCGGACGTGGAGGAGTCCGAGTTCCCGTCGCCGCCGCCCGAGCTCTCCGAACTACCCGATCCGTCCGCGGAGTTGGAGCCTCCGTCCCCGTCGCCCCCGGCGTCCCCATCGCCCCCTTCGCTCCCCGACGACCCGTGCCCGTCGATCCGGCTGTCGATCGCGTGGTGGGCCTTGTGCCCCGCCTTCTCGCCCAGACTGTCCCGCACGCCCTCGGCGAGCGTCTGCGGGGTCTGCTTGATGGCGTCCCAGCCGGCGTTGGCGCCCTGCTTGGCCGTCGTGGCGAGGTCGTAGCCCTCCTGGGCGCCGAAGCCGACGTTCACCGTCTGACGGATCAGGTCGGTGATGATCGCCTCGATCATCGATATCGCGGGTTCCTTCATCGCCTCGACGATCGCTTCGAGCAGCGCGTCCTTGAGCTCTTTGAGGAGCCGGCGCACGATCAGCCGGGCGGCCTGCGTGGCGCCGAGCGCGCCGACCTCGGAGAGGCCGAAGGTGAACGGCGCGGCCGCCTGGGCCGCAGCGATCTCGATGGCCAGGGCGATGAGCTGGGCGATGACCGCCCACTTCGCGAACTCGACGAGATAGGCGCACGCCTCCAGCACGGTCGCGATGATGTACGCGGCCTGGGCCGCGTTGGCGAGGTAACCGTCACCGCCGCTGTCGAACTTCGCGTACGTCTTCGTGAACGCGTCGATGGAGTCACCGGCGTTGTGGGCCACCACCTGACGGGCGCTGGTGTTCGCCTTGGTGTGCAGTTCGGTGACGTCGTCGCCGAACTTCCGCCACAGCTTGGCGCAGTCCTTGAGCTTGTCCTCGTCTGCCGTCGGCCAGTTGTAGCCGAGCATCTCGAGAACCCATTCGAGCTCGTTCGGCAGCATCATGGACACAGCAGAAAGCACCCCCGTCGGACGACACGGCCGTACAACTCCCTCATCGGTCAAGGGAAATCACACAGGAGTACAGCCGTTCGCAAAGCTTACGGAACCACCCGTGGGCAACTTCAGAGGGTTGCTGTCACAAATCCGTTGCAGGTCCTGTGTGGATACGGTGCAGGACCTGACGGTCGGGTCTTCGCCGCCTCAGACGAAGTAGCTGATCAGGAAGGTCACCACCGCGCCCGCGAGACCCACCCCGATCATCCCGCTGACCGTCGCCCGGGTGACGCCCCGCCCCGCCGCCTCCCAGGCCTCGTCGTACGGCACCCGGCTCTGTCCGAACGGCGCGTACCCGGTGGCGAGGCAGAAGAGCCCGAGCCCCGTCAGCACCCATCCCCCGAAGAACGCGGCGAAGTACCGCCAGGCTCGGTCGAGCCCCGCCTGGATGTACGCGCCGTCGGCGGAGGAGGCCGACGTGGGCGCGTCCGTCTGCTGGACCGCCAACTCGGCCCCGGCGTCGTACCGATGCCTGACCCGTACGGCGGCGCCCGGGTCCCTGTTCCTGCCGTCGTCGGACACGAACGCGCCCTCGCAGCGCACCGGGCGGCGGTTCTTACGGCTGCTGCGGGCCGCGTTGTTCGGGTGGCCCACCTCGCACTGCCGCACGGTCAGCGTGCCGTGGGCGCCGGCCCAACCCGCCAGATACGTCCCCTCGTACGCGCCCCAGCCGCTCAGCGCGAGCCCCGCGAGGAGGAAGAGCACTCCGCCCCAGCGCCCGAGGCGGCCGAGGGCCTTGTCGAGGGAACTCGCGGCGGAGCGGTCGCCGCCTTCGCCCTTTCCCATGGGGCCAGCATGACATCGGTGCGTGACGGGAGATACTTCAGGTGTCCGAGAGACGACACCCGGCCATGAGGAGCGGAGCGACATGACCAGGCGACCCGAGAACTCGCCGAACCCGTACGGTACTTCGCCGAACGCATCTGGTACTTCGCCGACTCCGTCCGGTACTTCGCCGAATCCGTCCGGTGCCGCGTCGGAGCGCGGTGTGCTGGACGAGGCCCTCGAACCGGAGCAGATACGTTCGCTGAACTCCGCCCTGCGCGGTCTCTCCCACAACGACCGGGTCGGCACGGGCCTCCAGGACGCGGCGAAGAAGTTGCTCTCCGGCCGTCTTCCGCTGCGCGACGCGCTGAACGACCCCGCGGTCGCCCGTGCTCTCGGCGGCGGTATGGCGTCCCTGCGCGGCCAGTGGGAGTCCCTCTCCGAGGAGGAACGCGACCAGGTCAGGCACGGCGAGCCACTCACGGACGAGAGCCGGCCCGCCGACCCGTCCGAGCCCAGGCGGGCCGCCCCGGACGAACAACCCTCCCGGTTCGGCAAGAAGAACCCGGGCCGCCACAGCGGCGGTTTCTCGCTGTACTGATCGGCGCCTTGGACAGGTCCGCGACCTGTACCGATCAGCCTCGCTGCCGGCGGTACAGCGCGATGGCCGCCTCGGTCGGATAGTTCGGCACGGTCGACGTCTCGCCCGTCTCCTTGGAGACCACGATCTTGCTGCCGCCGGGCGGAGCGGGCTGGGGACGTCCTGCGGCGTCCGTGACCGGCGGGAAGACCGCGTACACCAGGTATCCGATGTCGAACTCCTCGACGCGGAGCTCGGCGGGCGAGCCGTCCGCCAGCTTCGGCTCGGCGTAGCGGTCGCGGACGATGGCGAGGGCCTGCTCGGGCGTGGTCGGCGGACCGGGGTGGGCCGAAGTCACGGGGTCCTCTCCTCGTTTCTGTCGGTTGTTTCCAGGAGTTTCTGGGCGTTTCCGGGGGTTCCGTCAGTCCTGTTCGGTGCGGTGTGTGCCGAGCCGCGCTCAGAACAGGCCGTGCCACATCTGCTCGACGATCAGCGCCCACCAGGTCTCGGCGTCGGCCAGCGCGGACGCGTCGATCGCCACCAACTCCTCCTGGAGGGCCGCCACTTCGGCGCCCGCGGCCACCGGGTCCAGCCCCCGCATCCGCTGCCGTACCGTCGCGAGCAGCGCCAGCGAACGGGCGAAGGCGGCGGCCGAGACACTGACGTACCGGCACTGTGCCGTCACCGGGTCCACGGCCCAGAGCGCGCCGAGGCCGTCCGGCTGTGTGGTGCCGGGCAGGCACTGGACCGCGATGACCGCGAACCCGTCGTAGCCGATCCGGGCCAGGTGCGCGAGGGCGCCGATCCTCTCCTCGCCGGCCGGACTCCGCCGCTCACGCAGGTTCGTGGCGGCGTCGGTGAACAGGCCGCCGCGCGGAGGGGCGTCGGGACGGTCCGCGGTGAAGAAGAGGGGGAGGTCGGCGGGCAGCCCCGCCCAGGTCAGCGTGGCCTTGGTGGTCTCGGGCAGCGGACTGCCCGCGATGTCGTCGGCGTCGTAGCGCTGGACCCCGTCCTCGCCGAAGACCTCGACGACGTGCCGGCCCAGGACCACGTCCCGCAGCGGCTCGGCGGGTGTCACCTGGGAGGGGACCGGAACGCGGTGCGGGCGGGGCGGCGGCTGCCGGCCGGCCACCTGGTGCAGCATCTCCACCTGCCGTACCAGCGCCGCGACGCCCTCCGCGCGCTCCTCGGGGCGCGGGCCGTAGCTCTGCGAGCAGGTGAGCTGGGCGTTCGGGAAGGAGTTGAGGACCTCGGAGGTGTAACCACCGGGGAGCAGGCTCGGGCGCAGATCGGTGTGGACGGCGAGGACAGCGTCCATGGGCACGTTCAGCCGCCGCAGCTCGGCCCACCCCTGGTACTCGGCCGGAGGCAGGCCCGGGCCGGAGGTGCGGAAGAGCGTGGTCTCCTGGCCGTTCGCCGGGTCGACGTAGGTGAAGACGGCGGTGTTGCCGGGGCCGGTGACCGGACGGGCACCTTCGGGCGCGGCCGTGCCCCGTGCCGCCGCCTGCTCCTGGCTGCTCAAGAGGGGCTCCTTCGGGATGGCGAGATCACTGCTCTGGGAGAACGGGTGGGGACGGTGTTCGCTACGAGGCTATCGCCGCGCCGGCCGGCCGGATGAGGAGGGCCTTCGCCCCGCGCTCGGTCGCGACGACCAGGATCCCGTCGGGGGACAGGTCGGCGGCGGTGAAGGGGACGTCCGAGATCAGCGCCGCCACGACTTCCCCGCTCGCCCGGTCCCAGATCCGCAGGTAGTCGGCGCCCCGGCTCAGACCCAGCGGGGCGCGGTCCCGCTCGTCCTCGGACGGCTGCAGGATCTGCCTCGGGTCTACGCCACCGAGCCCGTCGTCCGCCTGTACGAGCCCATGGACGAGCATCGCGGCACCGCCCGCACCTCCGGCACCGTCCACACCCGCACTCTCGGCACCGCCGGCACCCTCCGCACCGGCCCCGTCCTCCGCCTCGTCGACCGGCCGGGCGCCCGGCGTCCCCGCGGGGACCACGAGAACGGCGACCGGTATCGCCGGCTCCGCGCCCCGGGACACACTGCCCACGGTCACGGCGCGCACCCCCGGCACCGGCAGACTCCACAGGGTCCGCCACGGCAGGTCGAGGCCGAGCCGTCCATGGATGGCCTCGGCGTACTCGGGCAGCCCGTCCTCCATGAACGCCGACTCCAGCAGCGCGGCCCGCAGTACCGGGGGCACCTGGGCCCGGGTCAGCAGGGGCGCCGTGCGCAGATACGTACGGGCCGGCGCACCGAGCTCCCCGGCCGGGACCGCCTCGACGGCGGTACGCAGCGACACCGGGTCAGCGTGCACGAACAGCCCCGGATCCGTGAGGAGTTGGGGCAGCAGGCCCGCCTCCAGGGTGTGGCCCGCGATACGGTCGCGCACATACGGGTCGGCCTTGCTCCAGTCCTGCTCCGGCACGGCCTCCAGCAGCGCCATCGCGATCCGGGTCTGGGCCGCGCGGACGTCCGGCAGCCCGGCGCGGATCTCGTCACCGAGGGCCGGATGGAAGAGCCGCACCAGCGTGCGACCACCGTCCCCCTCCTCGGCCTCCTCGGCCCCCGTCGGTCCTTCCTGCTCCTCCGGCTGTACGAAGGGCCCGACGAGCGGCATCCCTTCCGCGAAGGCCCGGCTCAGATCCTGTCCGGCGACGGCGCTCGCGAGCCGCGGCCACAGCTGGACGGGTATGCCCTCGGCCTCGGCCAGGGCGAGGGGCGCCAGCAGCAGCCGTAGCGTCCGCGGGTCGGCACCGAGCCGCCGGGCATGCAGATCGAGCGCCTCGCCGAGGGAGGTGGGCAAGACGCTCTCGTCCGCCGGGTCGAAGCCCTCGGGGGCCATCAGGAGGCAGTTCACGGCGAGTTGGACGACCAGCGCACTGGTCCCGGCCCGCCGTCCGACGGCCGCGCCCAGGGCGACGCGGGCCGCGGGATCGACGGTGAACGGCAGTTCGGGCGCCCCGAACTCCGGGTCCAGCGCCGCCTGTGCCTGCCGTACCAGCCCCTCGGGATCGGCCCACTCCGGCGCGTCGAGATCGATCACCCGCACAGTGCCGGCCGGCAGGGCCCCGGCGAGCTCGGCAGCGAGCGCGCGAGGCAGTTCGGCGAGCAGCCGCACGGTCTCGATGCCGGCCAGCGGTGTGAGCACCTCCCGCACCAGCCGGGCGGGTTCCTCAGCCGCCCGCACCGGCCCGGCCCGATCCACGTCGGGCACGACCACGGTCACCGGTTCGTCGAGCGCGGCCAGCTCGGCGAACACGCCCTCCACGCCGGTGGCGCCCGACCCGTAGTGGTCGGCGAGCAGCCAGAGCGTCTGCGCCGCGGTCAGCCCGGCGGGCGACGGCACCGCGGGCGCGGCCATCTCCGGCGGCACCGTCGAAGGATCCATCTCCTCCAACGGCAGCCGCTTGCGGAAGTCCGGCTCGCACAACATCAGGAAACCGGTCACCAACCGCGACCGCCCACTGCCGGAATCCCCGGTGACCACGAGGACACGAGGTGCCTCGGGCCCACCCGCACGCCAGCCGGCGAGCGCCCGCAGAGCGGCGCTCCGTCCGCCGATATGTGGATGCGGCGCGTACTCCTCGCCCGAGCCGGTCATGGGGTCCCCGTCCTCCGCCGAAGCGGACGCCTTCCTGACATGCCGATGATCTTAGGTTCCGACCGTGTCAGTCGGCCGAGACTCCCTCGTCCTGAGGTGTGGGCTCCAGATCGAACTCCCCGTCCCGCGCCCCCAGTACGAAGGCCCGCCACTCCGCCTCGGTGTACCGCAGCACCGTGTCGTGATCGAGTGACGATCGCATCGCCACCGCGCCGTCGGGGAGATACGCGATCTCCACCCGCTCCTCGTGCTCCTCGGTCCCGGGCGCGCTCTGCCACTCCACGCCGGAGATGTCGAGCGCGTACAGCTCGTCCCGCTCCCGCTCCTTGCGCGCCTTGATCTGCTCTTCCGTCTCCGCCATGCTGCGGGGCCTCTTCCTTACATGTGAACGAAGTACGCGCCTCACCCTACTGGCGGGCACCGAGCGTCCGCCCGCGGATCAGGTGTTCTGGCTCTTGGCGACCATGGTCTGCGAGACACCGGGCGGGAGCTTCACCTGGCCGTCGAACTCGGCTGTCGTCTTCTGCCAGACGTCGAGCTGCTCGGCCTCGTTCTGCTCATGGGCCACACCCATCTTGGTGAAGGCGACGCCCATGCCCGCCAGCCGCTCCGCGAGGCTGCCCATCGACTGGTACATGCCGTCGCGCAGACCCTCGTAGGCGACGCCGAACTTCTCGCCGATGTCGTCGTCGCCCCACGGCGGGGTGTCGCCCTGTTCGAGTGCGGTCAGGCCGTTCTGCAGCGCGGTCACGGCCTTCGAGAAGTCCTGGCCGACCGTGAACATGTTGAAGCCCTCGGTCTTGAGGACCTTCGGATCGGAGTCCATGTAGTCGGACGACACAACTGCCCCCGTGGCTCGTCGTTTCCCTGGTGCGCTCTGGCGGTCTCTGGTTCTCTCCTGCAACGCCACCATAGCGGCCCCCACTGACAACGCAGGAGGGGACGGCGCCCTCCCGGGCACCGTCCCCTCAGCATCCCCACCGGACGCTCAGAACCGCGCCGGCAGCCACCCCGTCTGGATGAGCTGCCCGCCCCGGCGCCGCGTGTGGAAGTACCCGCGGCCCGGCGGCAGTTGCGACGGCGTGATGCTGCCGAGCAGCTGGCCCTCCGACCGGTCGCCGGAGAGCACGATGCCCTGCGCGCCGAGCTCCCGCATGCGCTGCATGACCGGCTCGTACAGCGAACGGCTCGCTCCGCCCGAAGAGCGGGCGATGATGATCCGCAGGCCGATGTCACGGGCGAACGGCAGATACTCCAGGAGCGGGGAGAGCGGGTTCATGCCGGTCGCCACCAGGTCGTAGTCGTCGATGATGACGAACGCGTCCGGGCTGCTGTACCAGCTGCGGTTGCGCAGCTGCTCGGGTGTGACGTCGGGGCCTGGCATACGGCGGTGCATGGACCCCGCCAGGCCCTCCAGCGTTTCGGTCAGCGCGGGCGCCGAGGCGCAGTACCGCGACAGGTGCGTGTCGGGCACGCCCTCCAGGTGGGCGCGCCGGTAGTCACCCATGACGATCTTCGCCCGGTCCGGCGTGTACCGCTCCGTGATCTGCTTGACGAGCATCCGCAGGATCGCCGACTTACCGGACTCGCTCTCACCGAACACGATGAACAGCGGGTCGGTCTCGAAGTCGACGAAGACCGGCGAGAGCGAGGACTCGTCGATACCGATGGCGACACCGCGGTCCGGGTGCTCGAAGCCCTTGGGCAGCCGGTCGGCCGCCAGCATGGTCGGCAGCAGCCGTACCGCAGGGGCGTGCTGGCCCTGCCAGTTGTCGTTGACGCCGCGGAGGAGGATCTGCGTCGCCTCGGACAGGTCCTCGGTCGACGAGGAGCCGTCGACCCGGGGCAGCGCGGTCATGAAGTGCAGCTTCTCCTGGGTCAGACCGCGGCCGGGAATGCCCGCCGGCACGTTCTGCGCCACCTTGCGGTCGATCTCCGACTCGGTCGGGTCGCCGAGGCGCAGCTCGATGCGGTTCTGCAGCATGTCCTTGAGCGCGGGCCGCACCTCGGTGTAGCGGGCGGCGGTGAGGACGACGTGCACACCGAAGCCGAGACCGCGCGTCGCGATCTCCGTGACGGTGGACTCCAGCAGCTCGTAGTCCGTCTTGAAGGTCGCCCAGCCGTCGATGACCAGGAAGACGTCGCCCCAGGGCTGGTCGGGCAGCAGTCCCTGGGCCCGGCGCTGACGGTAGGTCTGGATCGAGTCGACGTTGTGGGCGCGGAAGTACTCCTCGCGCGCGTTGAGGATGCCCTCGACCTCGCTGACCGTACGGCGCACCTTCTCGGCGTCGAGACGGTTGGCGACCCCGCCGACATGCGCCAGCTCCTCCATCGCGATCAGGCTGCCGCCACCGAAGTCCAGGCAGTAGAACTGCACTTCGGACGGGGTGTGGGTGAGCGCGAACGACGAGATCAGCGAACGCAGCAGGGTCGACTTGCCGGACTGCGGACCACCGACGAACAGACCGTGACCGGCGCCGCCGGAGAAGTCCCGGTACAGCACGTCACGCCGCTGCTCGAACGGCTTGTCGACCAGGCCGACCGGCACGTTGAGCCGGCCGAGGGCCGTGTAGTCGGGCGCGGTCAGGCCGCGGTCCTGGGTGACGGCGAGCTGGGGCAGCAGCTGCTCCAGCGAGGGCGCCTCGTCGAGCGGCGGCAGCCACACCTGGTGGGCGGGCGGCCCCTGGTTGACCATCCTGGCGACCAGGACGTCCAGCACGGTGTCCGCGAGCGCGTCGTCGACCCGGTTGTCGGGCTCCGGCTCCTCGACCACCGGCTGCGGGGGCAGCGCCACCCGCTCCGCGGTGAACAGCGCGGGCCGCAGCTGCGTCGAACGGTGCACCCGGGAGGGGCCCTCGCCGTGGTACGGGCCCGACACATAGGCCGCCTTGAAGCGGACCATGGTGTCGGTGTCGTAGCGGAGGTACCCGGAACCGGGGATCGACGGCAGGTGGTAGGCGTCCGGGACACCGATCGCCGTACGGGACTCGGCGGCGGAGAAGGTCCGCAGACCGATCCGGTACGACAGATAGGTGTCCAGGCCGCGCAGCTTGCCCTCTTCGAGGCGCTGCGAGGCCAGCAGCAGATGGATGCCCAGCGATCGGCCGATCCGGCCGATCTGGATGAACATGTCGATGAAGTCGGGCTTGGCGGTGAGGAGTTCGGAGAACTCGTCGAGCACGATCACCAGCGACGCCATCGGTTCGAGGGCGGCGCCCGCGGCCCGGGCCTTCTCGTAGTCGTGCAGGTTGGCGTAGTTGCCCGCCGAGCGCAGCAGCTCCTGGCGGCGCTGCGTCTCACCCATGATCGAGTCGCGCATACGGTCGACGAGGGTGAGGTCGTCGGCCAGGTTGGTGATGACCGCCGCGGTGTGCGGCATGTCCGCCATACCGGCGAAGGTCGCGCCGCCCTTGAAGTCCGCGAGGATGAAGTTCAGCGTCTCCGAGGAGTGCGTCACCGCCAGGCCCAGCACCAGGGTGCGCAGCACCTCGGACTTGCCGGAGCCGGTCGCGCCGACGCACAGGCCGTGCGGGCCCATGCCCTCCTGGGAGGCCTCCTTGAGGTCGAGCATGACCGGCTCGCCGTTCTCGCCGACACCGATCGGAACCCGGAGGCGCTCGTGCAGGGTGCGCGGCCGCCAGGTGCGGGAGACGTCGACGGTGCCCGCGTCACCGATGCCCATGAGGTCGGTGAAGTCCAGGTTGGACAGAAGGGGTTCGCCCTCCTCCGCGGTGCCGACCCGGAACGGCGCCAGCTGGCGGGCCAGGGACTCGGCCTGTTCCGGGTTGAGCAGATCGGGCTTGCCGCTGTACGCCGACTCGTGGCCGACGAACAGCCGCATCCGCTCCGGCTTCACATAGATGGTCAGCCCGGCGCGCAGGTCCTCCTCCAGCTCTCCGGGGGCGATCTCCAGGAAGGTGACGCCCTGGAGGCCCTCGCTGCTGGCGAGTTCGGAGTCCGGCGGCACCGTGCCGCCGTCGAGGATCACGATGAGGTGCGGCTGGTCGTAGACCGGGTTCGCGTCCCGGTTCCAGCGCGGTCGGTCGTCCAACTGGTCGGCCAGCGCCTCCTCCAGCTCCCCGAGGTCGTCGAAGAGCAGCCGGGCCGAGCCCGCGCCGTCCTTCGCCTTCGGGTGCTGGCTGTGCGGCAGCCACTTGATCCAGTCCCAGTCGGCCGCCGCCGAGGGATGCGCCACCACGGCGATCATCAGGTCCTCGGGGGAGTGCAGCGTCGCCAACTGGCACAGCGTGGCACGGGCGTTGCCGTAGACCGTGTCGGTGTCGCCGCAGACCGTCACGTGGTAGAAGGCGCGCAGCGAGACGGAGACGGGCAGGTCGTTGAGGCTGCCGTGCGCGTCCAGGAAGGCCTTCATGGCCGCTGCCGTGAGCGGCTCCAGCTCCTCCTTGGGGGCCGTGTCCGGCGCCACCAGCGGGGTGTTGAGCTGCTGGACACCGCGGCCGATCCGTACGGAGGCGAAGTCCCCGTCGGTCGGGCGCCGTTCCCACAGCCGCTTGCCGTCGGCGGCCACCGCCCACAGCTGTTCGGGGTCGGGGTGCTGGAAGAGCTGGCTGCGCCGCTGGAGTTCGGCGGTCCTGTGCACGTCCTTGCGGACCTGCTCCAGATAGCGGAAGTAGTCCCGGCGGTCCTGCGCCATGCCCGCGCCGGGCCCCTGACGGGACTTGGCGTACTGGGCGATGGCCATGGCGAGGGTGGAGGCCAGCATGATGCCGCCGACCACCTTCATGTAGGCCTGACCGGTGGTGAAGAAGAAGGCGACGGAACCCAGCATGCCCATCATGGGCAGCAGGTTCATGAGCATGCTCTCGTCACCCTCGCGGGGGATCTCGGGCGGCGTCTCCAGCCTGACTTCGCCGTCCGGTACCACCGGGGGCACTATCCGCGGTGGTCGTTTGATGATGACGACGCTCACCGAATGCACTCATCCTTCGCGATCGATACGTCCTGGCACCGACGCCCCCGTGTACCGCGACGTTCTTGTTCGCGTAGGCGTCGTTCGCGTAGGCGACGATCCTACTGATGAGCGCGGTACGCCAGGGACCAAGGCGCATGGAGATGCGGCGCAGGTCCTGGGAGGAATGCGGGAGGCAGGGGTTTCGCGGGGTACGGCAGCGGATATGGTGGCGCTTCGCATCGTACGAACGCGTGAATGCAGCACGCCAAGCAGCCTTGCCAACAGGGGGAACACCAGGTGAGCACGGGGACTTCGACAGGTTTCTGCCGAATCACCATCGCGGCGCCGGACAGCCGAGTCGATGTCGCGCTGCCCGAGGATCTGCCGATCCAGGACCTCTTTCCCGAGATCGTCAGGCTCTCCGGCCTGGTCCAGTCCGACAACAGCCTGGCCGGCTACCACCTGGTGACCCGTGAGGGCCAAGTCCTCGACGCCAGCCGATCGTTGCTCGAGCACCGGGTCCGCGACGGCGAGGTGCTGCTGCTGCGCACCTTCGCCGACTCGCTGCCCCCGGCCGTCCACGACGACGTCGTCGACGCGATCGCCGCCGCGGTCAAGCAGGACACCCGCAGCTGGAACGACAACCTGATGCGCGTCGCCGGCCTCGTCGCGGGCTCGCTGCTCCTGGTCATGCTCGGCTTCGTCTTCTGGTTCGCCGATCCCGTACGGCACGACATGTACGGCCTCCCGGGCATCCTGGCCGGCGTCACCGCCCTCGCCCTGACCGCCCTCGCCGGCGTACGCGCGCGTGTCTACGACGACCGGGGCTCGGCCGTGGCGCTGGGCATCTCGGCGCTGCCCCACGCGCTCATCGCGGGCTCCGGTGTCATCCAGCAGGGCGCGCACGAGGGGCCGGGCCGGATCCAGTTCCTGGTCGGCTGTGTGGTCGTCCTCCTCTTCTCCGTCGTACTGATCATGCTGCTGCCGCAGGGCGACGCCCCCTTCGTGGCCGCCGCGCTGGCCTCCGCGATCGGCACCCTCGCCGTGTTCGCCGGTGTGCTCACCGAGGCCGCGCCCCGGGAGATCGCCGCCGGCACCTCGGTCGTCGCCCTCGCGGTCGTCGGCTTCCTGCCCGGCTGGTCGGCCCGGTTCGCCAAGCTGCCCATCGGCTTCCGCAACCCGGAGGACCTGGCCCGCGCCCGCCGCGAGGGCCAGGAGGGCGACCTCGAGGCCGTCGACGTCCAGCGGATCGTCGCTCAGACCAGCCGCGGCCACGAACTGCTCCTCGGCCTGGTCGGCGGCTGCGCCGCGGTCGTCGTCGGCGCGGGCGGCGCGGTCCTCGGCTTCAGCGACAACAGCTGGGCCCAGCTGCTGGCTCTGTGCACCGGCCTCGCCGCCATGCTGCGGGCCCGGCTCTTCCGCTACACCGCCCAGGTCGCCTGTCTCTTCGTGGCCGGCGTCGTCACGCTCGCCCTGCTGGTCCTCGGCCTCGCGATCTCGCCGCCGATGGACGTCGTCATGGAGCTGCTCAAGGGCAACAACGGCCCGGTCGACGTACGCACCCTCTGGCTCGGCGCCTCGGTCGGCGTCGGTGTGCTGCTCCTGATCGCGATCGCCCTGATCGTGCCCCAGAAGGGCCTGTCCCCGTTCTGGGGCCGCATGCTGGACCTCGCGGACTCGCTGGTCCTGCTCTCCCTGGTCCCGGTCTGCCTGGCCGTCCTCGACGTCTACGGCAGGATGCGCGGCGGAATCTAGCGCCGGCGGCGGAATCCAGCGCCGGCCCGCCCGCCCGCCGTGGCGAAATCATGGCCGTGAAGTGAGACCGGGATCGCCTGGTACGCTGTGTGACGGCCGTTTGTGTACGCGCCCCCGGGTCCATCTGGGGGAAGCGCCCAGCGGATCCCCGCCTCCCGAGTCACGGAAGCTCCCCTGAGTAGCAGACCAGGGGCACTCGGCGGCAACCGCAGATCACGAGGAGTACGAGTGTCGCTCGACGCCGCTACGAAGAAGCAGATCATCAGCGAGTTCGGCCAGAAGGAGGGCGACACCGGCTCCCCCGAGGTCCAGGTCGCCATGCTCTCGCGCCGCATCTCGGACCTGACCGAGCACCTCAAGACCCACAAGCACGACCACCACTCCCGTCGTGGTCTGCTGATCCTGGTCGGTCAGCGCCGCCGCCTGCTGCAGTACCTCGCCAAGAAGGACATCCAGCGCTTCCGTGCGCTGGTCGACCGCCTCGGCATCCGCCGCGGTGCCGCGGGCGCCAAGTAAGACATGACGAAGGGAGCGGTTCCCGAAACGATCGGGGATCGCTCCCTTTGCCGTACGTACGGAAACGTGCGGAGTGTCACACCCGCTTTGTAGTGTGGTAGCACAACGCAGTACCACGAGGAGAAGTGCACCTCGCCGCCGCCGGTCCTCGGTAGTGGCCCCCGGGCGATGTGAACCCGGGTGCTTCGATCGAAGACCGGCCCGCACCAGACGGAGCGCTTCTCCGCGTACGGTCCCACCGCCACACGGGCGGATCGGGACAAAAGACGAAAAGCAGACGAAAGTAACGGAGAAAACGCTAGTGGAGAACGAGACCCACTACGCCGAGGCCGTCATCGACAACGGCTCCTTCGGCACCCGCACCATCCGGTTCGAGACGGGCCGCCTCGCCAAGCAGGCCGCCGGCTCCGCCGTGGCGTACCTGGACGACGACACCATGGTGCTGTCGGCCACCACCGCCTCCAAGAACCCCAAGGACCAGCTCGACTTCTTCCCCCTGACGGTGGACGTCGAGGAGCGGATGTACGCCGCCGGCAAGATCCCCGGCAGCTTCTTCCGCCGTGAGGGCCGCCCCTCCGAGGACGCGATCCTCACCTGCCGCCTCATCGACCGCCCGCTGCGCCCCTCCTTCAAGAAGGGCCTGCGCAACGAGATCCAGGTCGTCGCCACGATCATGGCCCTCAACCCCGACCACCTGTACGACGTCGTGGCGATCAACGCCGCCTCCGCGTCCACGCAGCTGGCCGGACTGCCCTTCTCGGGCCCGATCGGCGGCGTCCGCGTCGCGCTGATCAACAACCAGTGGGTGGCCTTCCCGACGCACTCCGAGCTCGAGGACGCCGTCTTCGACATGGTCGTCGCGGGCCGCACCCTGGAGGACGGCGACGTCGCGATCATGATGGTCGAGGCCGAGGCCACCGACAAGACCATCCAGCTGGTCAAGGGCGGCGCCGAGGCGCCGACCGAGGAGGTCGTCGCCGCCGGTCTGGAAGCCGCGAAGCCCTTCATCAAGGTGCTCTGCAAGGCCCAGGCCGACCTCGCGTCGAAGGCCGCCAAGCCCACCGGCGAGTTCCCGATCTTCCTCGACTACCAGGACGACGTCCTCGAGGCGCTGACCGCCGCCGTCAAGCCGGAACTCGCCTCCGCGCTGACGATCGCGGGCAAGCAGGAGCGCGAGGCCGAGCTCGACCGCGTCAAGGGTCTGGCCGCCGAGAAGCTGCTCCCGGAGTTCGAGGGCCGCGAGAAGGAGATCTCCGCCGCGTACCGCTCGCTGACCAAGTCCCTGGTCCGTGAGCGCGTCATCAAGGAGAAGAAGCGCATCGACGGCCGCGGTGTCACCGACATCCGCACCCTGGCCGCCGAGGTCGAGGCCATCCCGCGCGTGCACGGCTCGGCGGTGTTCGAGCGTGGCGAGACCCAGATCCTGGGCGTCACCACCCTGAACATGCTCCGCATGGAGCAGCAGCTGGACACCCTCTCCCCGGTGACCCGCAAGCGCTACATGCACAACTACAACTTCCCGCCGTACTCCACCGGCGAGACCGGCCGCGTCGGCTCCCCGAAGCGCCGCGAGATCGGTCACGGCGCCCTCGCCGAGCGCGCCCTCGTGCCGGTCCTGCCGACGCGCGAGGAGTTCCCCTACGCGATCCGCCAGGTCTCCGAGGCGCTGAGCTCCAACGGCTCGACGTCGATGGGCTCGGTCTGCGCCTCCACCATGTCGCTGCTGAACGCCGGTGTGCCGCTGAAGGCCCCCGTCGCCGGTATCGCCATGGGCCTGATCTCCCAGGACATCGACGGCGAGACGCACTACGTCACCCTCACCGACATCCTCGGTGCGGAGGACGCCTTCGGCGACATGGACTTCAAGGTCGCCGGCACCAAGGAGTTCGTGACCGCCCTCCAGCTCGACACCAAGCTGGACGGCATCCCGGCCTCCGTCCTGGCCGCCGCCCTCAAGCAGGCCCGTGACGCCCGCCTCCACATCCTCGACGTGATGATGGAAGCGATCGACACGCCGGACGAGATGTCCCCGAACGCCCCGCGGATCATCACCGTCAAGATCCCCGTGGACAAGATCGGTGAGGTCATCGGCCCCAAGGGCAAGATGATCAACCAGATCCAGGAGGACACCGGCGCCGAGATCACGATCGAGGACGACGGCACCATCTACATCGGTGCCTCCGACGGCCCGGCCGCCGAGGCCGCCCGCACCACGATCAACTCGATCGCCAACCCGACCATGCCGGAGGTCGGCGAGCGCTACCTGGGCACGGTCGTGAAGACGACCACCTTCGGTGCGTTCGTCTCGCTGCTCCCCGGCAAGGACGGTCTGCTGCACATCTCGCAGATCCGCAAGCTGGCCGGCGGCAAGCGCGTGGAGAACGTCGAGGACGTGCTCGGCGTGGGCGCCAAGGTCCAGGTCGAGATCGCCGAGATCGACTCCCGCGGCAAGCTCTCCCTCGTACCCGTGGTCGAGGGCGAAGAGGGCTCCGACGACGACGCGAAGAAGGACGACACCGACAAGTGACGTCGAGCAGCTCGACGGCGACGGCCCGCACCTCCACGGAGGCGCGGGCCGTCGCCCGTACCCAAACCCTGATCAAGGGCGAGAACGGCATCGGCACGGTCCGCAAGACCACCCTCCCGGGCGGCCTGCGCATCGTCACCGAGACCCTCCCCTCGGTCCGCTCCGCGACCTTCGGCATCTGGGCGCACGTCGGCTCCCGCGACGAGACCCCGGCCCTGAACGGCGCCACCCACTACCTGGAGCACCTGCTCTTCAAGGGCACCGGACGCAGGTCGGCCCTGGACATCTCCTCCGCCCTCGACGCCGTCGGCGGCGAGATGAACGCGTTCACGGCGAAGGAGTACACGTGCTACTACGCGCGCGTGCTCGACAGCGACCTGCCGCTCGCCATGGACGTCGTCTGCGACATGCTCACCGGCTCGCTGATCCTCGAAGAGGACGTCAACGTCGAGCGCGGCGCCATCCTCGAAGAGATCGCCATGACCGAGGACGACCCGGGCGACTGTGTGCACGACCTGTTCGCGCACACCATGTTCGGCGACAACCCCCTCGGCCGCCCGGTCCTCGGCACGGTCGACACGGTCAACGCCCTCACCGCCGACCGCATCCGCCGCTTCTACAAGAAGCACTACGACCCCACCCACCTGGTCGTGGCGGCCGCCGGCAACATCGACCACAACAAGGTCGTACGACAGGTCAGGACCGCCTTCGAGAAGGCCGGCGCCTTCAAGAACGCCGAGGCCGCCCCCATCGCCCCGCGCGACGGCCGCCGTACGATCCGTACCGCGGGCCGCGTCGAACTCCTCGGCCGCAAGACCGAGCAGGCGCACGTCGTCCTGGGCATGCCGGGCCTGGCCCGCACGGACGACCGCCGCTGGGCGCTCGGCGTGCTCAACACGGCCCTCGGCGGCGGGATGTCCTCCCGCCTGTTCCAGGAGGTCCGCGAGAAGCGCGGTCTGGCCTACAGCGTGTACTCGTACACCTCCGGCTTCGCCGACTGCGGCCTCTTCGGCATCTACGCCGGCTGCCGCCCCTCCCAGGTCCATGACGTCCTGAAGATCTGCCGGGACGAACTCGACCACGTCGCCGAGCACGGCCTGTCCGACGACGAGATCGTCCGGGCCGTCGGACAGCTCCGCGGCTCGACGGTCCTGGGCCTGGAGGACACGGGCGCGCTGATGAACCGTATCGGCAAGAGCGAGCTGTGCTGGGGCGAGCAGATGTCCGTCGACGACATGCTGGCCCGGATAGCTTCGGTCACCCCGGACGACGTCCGCGCGATCGCCCGCGACATCCTGGGACAGCGGCCCTCGCTGTCGGTCATCGGCCCGCTGAAGGACAAGCAGGCGTCCCGGCTGCAGGAAACGGTCGCGTAAGCCCTCCCCTTAAGGAAGCAAGAAGATGAGCAAGCTGCGCGTGGCGGTCCTCGGTGCCAAGGGCCGGATCGGTTCCGAGGCCGTACGGGCCGTGGAGGCCGCCGAAGACCTGGAGCTGGTGGCAGCCCTCGGCCGGGGCGACAGGGTGGAGACACTCACCGAGACCGGCGCCCAGGTGGCGGTCGAACTGACCACCCCCGCCTCCGTCATGGACAACCTGGAGTACTGCGTCGGCCACGGCATCCACGCCGTCGTCGGCACGACGGGCTGGACCGACGAACGCCTCGCGCAGCTGAACGGCTGGCTGTCGAAGTCCCCGGAGACGGGCGTCCTCATCGCACCCAACTTCTCCATCGGGGCCGTACTGAACATGAAGTTCGCGCAGATCGCCGCGCCGTACTTCGAGTCGGTGGAGGTCATCGAACTGCACCACCCGAAGAAGGTCGACGCCCCCTCGGGCACCGCCACCCGCACGGCCCAGCTGATCGCCGCGGCTCGCGCAGAGGCCGGCACGGCCCCCGCGCCGGACGCCACCGAGACCGCCCTGGACGGCGCCCGGGGCGCGGACGTCGACGGCGTCCCCGTCCACTCCGTCCGACTGCGCGGTCTCCTCGCCCACCAGGAGGTCCTGCTCGGCGGCGAGGGCGAGACCCTGACCATCCGCCACGACTCCCTCCACCACAGCAGCTTCATGCCGGGCATCCTGCTCGGCGCGCGCCGCGTGGTGACCACTCCGGGCCTGACCTTCGGCCTGGAACACTTCCTGGACCTGAACTGAGCCCCTGACGTCATGCGCGCGAAGATCTCCTACGTCATCACGGCCGCCGTCCTGGTCTTCTACTTCGTCCTGGTCGGCAGCCGCGGCGTGATGCTCATCCAGACCGGCACGCTCATCACCGTGACTTTCGGCGTGGCGGTGCTGATCCTGCCGGTCATCGGCCTGTGGTTCCTGTGGAAGAACACCCAGTTCGTCCGCCGGGCCAACGCCCTCGCCGCCGAACTGGACGCCGAAGGAGGCCTGCCCGTCGACGAGTTGAAGCGCACGCCGGGCGGCCGGATCGACCGCGACTCGGCCGACGAGGTCTTCGCCAGGCGCAAGGCGGAGACGGAGGCGGCCCCCGACGACTGGCGCAGCTGGTTCCGCCTCGCCGTCGCCTACCACGACGCCCGCGACACGCCCCGGGCCCGCAAGGCGATGCAGCGGGCGATCGCCCTGCACGACGGCAGGACCATCGAGGCCTGAACGCTCAGCCGGGAGGGCGCGAGCATGTGTCGGCCGGGAGGGCGGGCGAGCACCTGTCGGCCGTCGTCTCCGACGCCGTCGTGGCTGTCCGCGCGCCCCGGTGAAGCCGCCGACCTGTTGAGCCGGTGTCAGACCCGGCCGTTCTCCGCCGCCCAGGCCTCGATCGTGTCCGCGGCCCGGTCGAACGACCCCGGGCGGGCCAGGAAGTCGGCGTTGTGCGTCGTCAGCAGCAGCGGCGCGTCCTGCGCGGCCCGATCCTTGCGTACGAGGATCAGCGCCTGCCCCTGTACCGTGCGGGGCAGTCCGAGCCAGCGCACCGGCTGCTGCACCGTGCGCACGGCGACGACCTGGCCCCAGGGCACCGTACGCGTGCCGAAGTAGCGGACGTGGCGCAGCCCGCGCGCGCTCACCCAGACACCCACCCGCAGCAGACGCAGGGCCGCCAGGATGACGGCCACCGCGACACCGAGGATCACACCGGCCTCGGAGACCGAACCGGTGAGCGCGATGATGACGGCCGCGAAGAGCACGAACGAGGCGAACAGCAGCGCCAGCGCGGACACACCCACCCGCCACGGCCCCAGACGGTAGGGACGTCGCCAGTGATCGCGGTCGTCGAAGGGGAGCGCGACGTCGTCGGCGGTCTCGAAAGCTCGGTCGGCCGTCAGGAAGGGCAGGGGCACGACTGGTCCTCACTCAATCCATGCGTGGGCTGTGCCCGGTGAGGCTATCCGCCTGTGTCCCTGCTCACCACCATTGGGGGTCCGGATGGAGTCAGTGCCCCTGGGACGCCTGTGACTGCTGAGTCGCCGAACCGGTGTTCGTGGACAGCGCCGGCATGCCGAGGACCAGGGAGCCGACGAGCGCGGCGACGATGGTGAGTCCGAGCAGCCAGCGCCCGGCTATCTGACCGGCGGACGCCCGCTCCCGTGGAGGGGGCGCGACATTGCTGCTGAACCTGTCGGCTTCGGCGAGGAAGGCGAACGGGACGGGTTCGCGCCGACGGAACATGAGGGTGCTTCTCCTTCTGGTGTCGAACGAGTGACTGTCATCTACACAGACGGTCGAGTGCCCCAAAAGGTGCCCGGTTTCGCCGAATTCACAGAAATTCGCCGCCGTATGTAGGCACCCGGCACCGAACGCCCCGTTGTCAGTGCCGCCCCGTAGAGTGGGCGCCGCCCGCCAGAAGTGATGGAAGGACCCTCCGAGCCGTGACCGACACCCCCGCCGACGACCTCAAGCCCGGCTTCCGCAGCGATGTCACCGTCGAGCTGGTCAAGCACACCGCGTCCGACGCCGACGTGCTGTTCGCCGCCCGTGTCTCGACAGTCGGCGAACAGTCCCTGGACGAGCTGGGCAAGGACCCCGAGCGCTCCAAGGGCCTGATCAACTACCTCATGCGGGACCGGCACGGCAGCCCGTTCGAACACAACTCGATGACCTTCTTCATCAGCGCCCCGATCTTCGTCTTCCGCGAGTTCATGCGGCACCGGGTGGGCTGGTGCATCGCGGGCGAGACGGAGATCACGCTGGAGAGCGAGGCCGGTCAGCCGCGCCGACGCACCATCGCCGAGCTGTACCGGCTGTGGCACTCGGGCGTCGAGGACCGCCTGCCCGACTCGGCCGGAGGCGTGACCTGGCACAGCCGCGCGGGCAAGTGGATGGCACAGGTCCGACGCGACGACACCGACCACCATCTCGGCCTGTACGAGAGCCGAGAGGCGGCCGAGTCCGCCGTCGCCGAATTCCGGGAGCCGCACCCCAGCACCCGTATCCCCAGGCTCGAATCGGTGCGCCGCAGCCATGTGCGCTGCTACGACGAGGACACTCTGCTGGCTCAGCGCGCGAGGATCGTCGACGTCATCGAGTCCGGTGTGAAGCCCCTCGTCAAGATCACCACCGCCTCGGGCAAGACCCTCCGCTGCACGGTCGACCACGCCCTGTTCACGCCGGAGGGCTGGTGCAAGGCGGGCGAGCTCACCGCAGGAGACGACGTGCTCGTGGACGGCCCGGCGCCGCGCCCGGCACCGGAGCCGATTCCGCCGAGCCTGCGGCGCGGCATCGGCGTGTGGACCTCGATGCAGCGTCAGCGGCTGATCAAGGACGTCGACACCTGCCACCTGTGCGGCGAGGACTTCCCCCGCGAGCAACTCGCCCTGGACCATGTCGTCCCGGTCACCGGCGATTTGCTGCGGGCCCTCGACGAGAAGAACCTGGCGCCCGCCTGCGAGCCGTGCCACGCCACCAAGAGCGCGGGGGAGCAGGCGCGAGCCCAGCGCGAGGGCATGATCGCCCGAGCGGTGCCGGACCGGGTCGTCACCATCGAGCCCGACGGCGAGGAGATGACATACGACCTCTCCGTGGAGGGCCCCTGGCACAACTTCCTCGCCAACGGTTTCGTCGTGCACAACTCGTACAACGAGGAGTCGGGCCGCTACCGGGAACTCCAGCCGGTCTTCTACGTCCCCGGCGAGGACCGCAAGCTCGTCCAGCAGGGCCGTCCGGGCAAGTACGAGTTCGTGCAGGGCACCGAAGCCCAGCAGGAGCTCGTGGAGCGGGCCATGCAGGAGTCGTACATCCAGGCGTACGAGCGCTACCAGGAGATGCTCGCCGCCGGCGTCGCCCGCGAGGTCGCCCGCGCGGTCCTCCCGGTCGGGCTCTTCTCCTCGATGTACGCCACCTGCAACGCGCGCTCGCTGATGCACTTCCTCGGTCTGCGCACCCAGCACGAGCTGGCGAAGGTGCCGTCCTTCCCGCAGCGGGAGATCGAGATGGTGGGCGAGAAGATGGAGGCGGAGTGGGCCAAGCTCATGCCGCTGACCTACGCGGCCTTCAATGCGAACGGCCGTGTGGCGCCGTAACGGACCCCCGTTCCCCGGCGGAGCACACATGTGCGGGTCAGCCAGGTGAAGTGTCCCAATTGCGGGTATTGGTGAAGTTCATCTAGCCTGATCAAACGGACCCGGTACTGCTTGAACCCCCGAGCAGGCAGTACCGGGCTCCGCATTTGTCCGGACTTATCCCGCACCCCAAGGGCAGACCGCGCATTGCGCACCGAGTAGCGTGTTACCCATGGCTCCGACCTCGACTCCGCAGACCCCCTTCGGGCGGGTCCTCACCGCCATGGTCACGCCCTTCACGGCGGACGGCGCACTCGACCTCGACGGCGCGCAGCGGCTCGCCACCCATCTGGTGGACGCAGGCAACGACGGCCTGATCATCAACGGCACCACCGGCGAGTCCCCCACCACCAGTGACGCGGAGAAATCGGATCTCGTACGGGCGGTCCTGGAAGCCGTCGGCGACCGGGCGCACGTGGTCGCCGGAGTCGGCACCAACGACACCCACCACAGCATCGAGCTGGCCCGCGAGGCCGAGCGGGTGGGCGCACACGGCCTCCTGGTCGTCACCCCGTACTACAACAAGCCTCCTCAGGAGGGCCTGTACCGGCACTTCACGGCCGTCGCCGACGCCGCCGAACTGCCGGTCATGCTCTACGACATCCCCGGCCGCAGCGGCGTCCCGATCAACACCGAGACGCTGGTCCGGCTCGCCGAGCACCCCCGGATCGTCGCCAACAAGGACGCCAAGGGCGATCTGGGCCGCGCCAGCTGGGCCATCGCCCGATCGGGCCTGGCCTGGTACTCCGGCGACGACATGCTGAACCTGCCGCTGCTGTCCGTCGGCGCGGTCGGCTTCGTCTCCGTGGTCGGCCATGTGGTCACGCCCGACCTGCGCGCCCTGGTGGACGCCTTCGTCTCGGGCGACGTACAGAAGGCCGCCGAGATCCACCAGAAGCTGCTTCCGGTGTACACGGGTATGTTCCGCACCCAGGGCGTCATGACGACGAAGGCCGCACTCGCCCTCCAGGGCCTGCCCGCGGGGCCCCTGCGCGCACCCATGGTCGAGTGCACTCCGGAAGAGATCGAGCAGCTCAAGATCGATCTTGCCTCCGGCGGGGTACAGCTCTGACACCAGACTTGGCACCAAAGGCTTCACAACTGAATAGAGCAGGCCACCGGTGCCTGCACCCCACAACGACAACTGCTACACGCACGAACGTCACGCGCGCCACGTGCCCGACCGGTACGTGGCGTGCGTGGTGAGGAGAGTCTTTTGAGTCATCCGCATCCTGAACTCGGCCCGCCCCCGGTCCTTCCCGAAGGCGGCCTCCGGGTCACCCCGCTCGGCGGTCTCGGTGAGATCGGCCGAAACATGACGGTCTTCGAGTACGGCGGCCGTCTGCTGATCGTCGACTGCGGAGTGCTCTTCCCCGAGGAGGAGCAGCCCGGAATCGACCTGATCCTGCCGGACTTCTCGTCCGTCCGGGACCGCCTCGACGACATCGAGGGCATCGTCCTGACCCACGGCCACGAGGACCACATCGGCGGCGTCCCCTTCCTCCTCCGGGAGAAGCCGGACATCCCGCTGATCGGCTCCAAGCTGACCCTCGCGCTGATCGAGGCCAAGCTCCAGGAGCACCGGATCCGCCCGTACACCCTTGAGGTGGCGGAGGGGAACCGCGAGCGTGTCGGCCCCTTCGACTGCGAGTTCGTCGCCGTCAACCACTCCATCCCGGACGCCCTGGCGGTCGCCATCCGCACCCCCGCGGGCATGGTGGTCCACACCGGCGACTTCAAGATGGACCAGCTCCCGCTGGACGGCCGCCTCACGGATCTGCACGCGTTCGCACGGCTCAGCGAGGAAGGCATCGACCTGCTCCTCGCCGACTCCACGAACGCCGAGGTCCCGGGCTTCGTCCCGCCCGAGCGCGACATCTCGAACGTTCTGCGGCAGGTCTTCGCCAGCGCCCGCAAGCGGATCATCGTGGCCAGCTTCGCGAGCCATGTCCACCGCATCCAGCAGATCCTGGACGCGGCCCACGAGTACGGCCGCAGGGTCGCCTTCGTCGGCCGCTCGATGGTCCGGAACATGGGTATCGCCCGTGACCTCGGCTATCTGAAGGTCCCACCGGGCCTGGTCGTCGACGTCAAGACGCTCG